>NZ_JACBXB010000564.1 GCF_013870575.1 Pseudonocardia pini | reverse complement strand
GCGGGCCTGCCCGGCCTGCCGATCGTGTTCGCGACGGTGCTGGCCGTCCTCGGCGTCGGGCTCGTCGTCGGGGCGTTCACCCGCGGCGGACGCGGCCTGATCCCGTTCGCGCTGATCTTCGCGCTGCTGACCTGGGGCGCGGTGGCGGCCAGGGTGCCACTGGCGCAGGTCACGCAGGGCGGGGTCGGCGACATCACGGTCGCCCCGGTGAGTGCCGCTGCACTGCAGCCGAGCTACGAGCGCGGCGCCGGGACCGTCGCGCTGGACCTGTCGGGGATGGACACCGCCGTGGCCCCCGGCACGGACGCCACACCGATCCGGACCTCGGCGAACGTCGGGCTCGGCACGATCGAGGTGACGGTGCCCGCGAACGCGGACGTGACCGTGCGCGCCCACGCCGACATGGGGGACGTGCTGTTCGGCACGACCGAGCAGAGCGGCACCGGCGCCGCGATCACCGTGGTGGACGACCTCGGCGCCGACGGCGTCCGGTCCGGTCGGCCGATCGAGCTGGACCTGCGGGCGGGTCTGGGCAGCGTGGAGGTGCACCGTGGCTGACCGACAGCCTGCCCGGACGCGGCGGATGCCGGACCTGCTGACCCTGCTCGTGGGGCTGGTGAGCCTCGGGATCGCGGCCTCGGGCTTCGTGGGCCGAACCCCCGACGCGGTCGGGTTCGACGCGAAGTGGCTGCTCGCGGGCGGCGCGATCGTGCTCGGCCTGCTCCTGCTCGCCGCCAGCGTCAGGAAGCGTTAGTCCCTCCCGAGAGGTCGGGAACGCGGCCGGCCGGTGCGGTCCGCTGGTCGTGAGTGGCGATAGTGGCTATGGCGACTATCGCCGCTCACGGGTCACTCCCACTCGATGGTGCCCGGCGGCTTGCTCGTGACGTCCAGGACGACCCGGTTGACCTCGGCGACCTCGTTGGTGATCCGCGTGGAGATCCGCTCGAGGACGTCGTAGGGCAGCCGGGTCCAGTCCGCGGTCATGGCGTCCTCGGAGCTGACCGGGCGCAGGACGATCGGGTGACCGTAGGTGCGGCCGTCGCCCTGGACGCCGACGGACCGGACGTCGGCCAGCAGCACGACCGGGCACTGCCAGATGCTGGTGTCGAGCCCGGCGAGCGTGAGCTCCTCGCGGGCGATCGCGTCGGCCTGGCGGAGGGTCTCCAGCCGGGAGGCGTCGACCGCGCCGATGATCCGGATGCCGAGGCCGGGGCCGGGGAAGGGCTGTCGCTGCACGATCACCTCGGGCAGGCCCAGCTGGGCGCCGACCGCGCGGACCTCGTCCTTGAACAGCGCCCGCAGCGGCTCGACCAGGGCGAACTCGATGTCGTCCGGCAGCCCGCCGACGTTGTGGTGGCTCTTGATCGTGGCCGTGCCGGTCCCGCCGCCGGACTCGACGACGTCCGGGTACAGGGTGCCCTGCACCAGGAACCCGACGTGCTCCTCCGCCGCGACCTCGGAGGTCGCCGCCTCGAAGACCCGGATGAACTCCCGCCCGATGATCTTGCGCTTCTCCTCGGGGTCGGTCACCCCGGCCAGCGCGTTCAGGAAGCGCTCGCGCGCGTCGACGGTGTGCAGGTTCGCACCGGTCGCGGCCACGAAGTCCTTCTCCACCTGCTCGCGCTCGCCGGCCCGCAGCAGCCCGTGGTCGACGAACACGCAGGTCAGCCGGTCGCCGATGGCGCGTTGCACCAGCGCGGCGGCCACCGCGGAGTCGACCCCGCCGGACAGCCCGCAGATCGCCCGCCCCTCGCCGACCTGGGTGCGGATGGCCTCGATCGTCTCGTCGATGATCGACGCCGTGGTCCACGACGGCCCGACCCCCGCGATGTCGCGCAGGAAGCGGCGGAGCACCTCCTGGCCGTGCGGGGAGTGCCCGACCTCGGGGTGGTACTGCACGCCCGCGAGCCTGCGCTCGGTGTCCTCGAACCCGGCCACCGCGACCCGGTCGGTCGACGCCGTGACCGTGAAGCCCTCGGGGGCGCGGGTCACGGAGTCGCCGTGGCTCATCCAGACGGGGTGGTTCGTGGGCAGCCCCGCGTGCAGGACCCCGGCCTCGGGTGCGACGTGCACCTCGGTGCGGCCGTACTCCCGGGTGCCGTCGTGCGCGACCTCGCCGCCGAGCGCCCGCGCCATGGCCTGGAAGCCGTAGCACATGCCGAAGACCGGGATCCCGGCCTCGAACAGGGCGGGGTCGACCTCGGGCGCCCCCTCGGCGTACACCGACGACGGCCCACCGGACAGGACGATCGCCGCCGGGTTCCGCGCGACGATCGAGGAGACGGACTCCGACGACGGCACGATCTCCGAGTACACCTGCGCCTCCCGCACCCGTCGGGCGATGAGCTGCGCGTACTGGGCGCCGTAGTCCACGACGAGAACGGTGGGAGTGTCCACACGACCAGGGTAGAGCGCGACCCAGGTCACCCCACCAGACCGGTCGAGATGAACCAGGGGCTGTCCAGACCATGATCGAACAGCACCCTGGTTCATCTCGGCGGGGCGCGGGAGCTGTGATCTGTCACCCCCGTGAAACGTCTCGGCGGCCTCGACCCGGAACAATGTGCGGACGTGACCATCCGCGTGGCCCTCGAGCACCGAACCCACTACGAGTTCGACCGTGCCGTGAATATCGGCCCGCACACCGTGCGGCTGCGACCGGCTCCGCACTGCCGCACACCGATCGAGAGCTACTCGCTCACGGTCGAGCCGCGGAACCACTTCGTGCACTGGCAGCAGGACGCGCACTCCAACCACCAGGCCCGGGTGGTGTTCCCCGAGCCGGCCACGAGCCTGAGCGTCACCGTGGACCTGGTCGCCGACATGACGGTGATCAACCCGTTCGACTTCTTCCTCGAGGAGTACGCCGAGCGCTTCGGCTTCGCCTATCCCGCCGAGCTGGCCGCGGACCTGGAGCCGTACCTGCGGCGCGTCGAGCACGGGGCGCCGCTGCAGAAGCTGCTGGCCACGATCCCCCGCGGCGACGAGCCGATCGTCTCGTTCCTCGTCTCCGTGAACCGCGCGGTGCGAGACGCCGTGGACTACTCGGTCCGCATGGAGCCCGGCGTCCAGACCCCGGACGAGACCCTGACCAGGGGAATAGGCTCCTGCCGGGACTCCGCCTGGCTGCTCGTGGCCCTCATGCGGGAGATGGGGCTCGCCGCGCGGTTCGTCTCCGGCTACCTCGTGCAGCTCGCGCCCGACGCCGTCCCGGGCGTCCCCGCCCCGTCCTTCCGCCAGGACTTCACCGACCTGCACGCCTGGGCCGAGGTGTTCGTCCCGGGCGCGGGCTGGGTCGGGCTCGACGCCACCTCCGGCCTGCTCGCGGGCGAGGGCCACATCCCGCTCGCGGCGACGCCCAGCCCGCGCCACGCCGCCCCCATCTCGGGGCTGGTGGACCCCTGCGGGTCCCGGCTCGAGTTCTCCAACGTGGTCCGCCGGATCCACGAGGACCCGCGGGTCACGGCCCCGTACTCGGACCCGCAGCGGGAACGGATCGACGCCCTCGGCGCCCGCATCGACACCCTCCTCGCCGAGGGGGACGTCCGGCTGACCATGGGCGGTGAGCCGACCTTCGTGTCCACCACGGACATGGCCTCGCCACAGTGGACGATCGCGGCGGACGGCGAGGACAAGCGCCGGATGGCCGACGTGCTGGCCGCGCGGCTCAAGGCGCACTACGCCCCGAACGGCCTGGTCCACCGCGGCCAGGGCAAGTGGTACCCCGGCGAGCCGCTGCCGCGCTGGCAGACCGC
>NZ_JACBXB010000563.1 GCF_013870575.1 Pseudonocardia pini | reverse complement strand
CGAGCTCGGGTCCCTGGAGGAGGCGCTCGCCGCCGAGTTCCGGGTCTCCGTCCGCTGCCTGCGGGAGCCGGACCTGCCGGAGGGCGTGCGCGCCCAGGTCGTGGACAAGGACCGCAGGCCCCGCTGGGACCCGACCCCGCTCACGGCGGAGCGGGTCGCGGGGTTCAGCGCGCCGCTGCGGGACCTCGCCGAGCTCGACCCGGCCCCGGTCCCCGTCGGGCGCTAACGCCGGGGACCCGCGGAGCGAACTCCCCGGTGACCGCTCGTCCGCAGGAACCGGGGGCCACCGATGACCGAGCTGATCGAGCCGATCGAACCGGAGTCCCGCCCCGCGCGTCGGGCGGTGCCCGCCCGCAAGCCGGTCGCCCCGGACGAGGTCGCCCTGAGCACGGCGGACCACGACGACGTCCTCCGCCGCGCGGCCGCCCGGCGGCGCGTCCGCGGGTAGTCGCCCGCCCCTGCGGCGAGGCCGACGCGGTCAGCGGTCGCGCCGCGCCGCGGAATCCACGATCCTCGGGGCATGGCGGACGACACGGGCTTCTACAGCATCAGGTTCGGCGCGGACCCGGTGCAGCTCGCCTTCTTCCGTGCCGGGCTGGACCGCTGGTTGCACGGGCTGGCCTGGCCGGAGGAGGCGCGGGTCGACGCGATCCTCGCGGTGAGCGAGGCGTGCACGAACGCCGTCAAGCACGCCTACGCGGGAGGCGTCCCGGGGGACGTGGAGGTCGTCGGGCGGTTGGTCGCGGGACCCTCGGCGCGGCAGATCGTGGTGACCGTGCGGGACGAGGGCGTGTGGCGGCCCGACGAGGGCGCCACCGGCTACGGCATGAGCGTGATGAAGGGCTGCATGGACCGGGTGTCGATCCGCCGGGACGACTCCGGCACGACCGTCACGCTGACCAGCGTGGCCGTCCCGCTGCCCGAGGAGTCCGTGGAGGGCCTCGCCGCCGCCGAGTGAGCGGCCTCAGCTCGGCAGCAGGCGCCAGACGTCGCAGCCGTCGGCCTGTGCGGTTCGCACCTGCTGACCGTTGTCGGCGAGCCAGGTCGCCAGCGGGCTGCCTGCGGGCAGCTGCCCGGGAACCGGGTTCACGAACCAGCGGGCCCCGCGCACCTCGTCGGAGGCCAGCGCCTCCGGCAGGTACCGGTCGGCGGCGAGCACCCACCCGTACCGGTCGGCGCGGTAGAGGACCACCGGCTCCTGGAAGTTGTTCGAGACGCCGTCCATCGTCGTGGTGCTGTCCGTGCCGACCACGACCAGGTCGTCCGGCGCGGACACCGCGGCCAGCTGCGTGGCACACGTGCCGAGCACCCCGGCGTCGTCGGTCAGGGACTGGCGGAACACGTTGACGGACTGGGCGCCGAGCGCCATCACGGTCAGCACCCCGAGCAGACCCAGCAGCGCCCCGCCGACGCGCCTGCGCAGCAGCCGCTGGGCGGCGACCACGCCGATCCCGACGGCCGCCGCGGCGTACGGCATCGAGTAGACGTGGTACTGGATGCCCAGGTCGGAGCCGGTGTAGCGGCCGAGCGCCAGGTAGTAGACGAGCAGCCCGAGCGCGCCCGCGAGCAGGAACGGGGCGGCCACCGCGCCGCGCCGGAGCCGCCACAGCCACGCCACGCCGAGCAGGGCGAAGGGCACGCCGACCACGCCGTAGAGGAAGATCACCTCGGTGCGCAGGTTGCCCAGGTAGAGGTCCGGGCTCAGCAGCATGTCGAGGGTGGCGAACTTGCTGTCGCCGCCGGAAAGTACGCCGAAGGTGTTGCCGTAGGTCTCGTGCAGCCCGGCCGCGTACCGCAGCCACAGCACCGGCAGCACCAGCGCGGCGAGCCCGGCCAGGTACAGCGACGGCCTGCGCAGCCGGTCCCGCGCGCTCAGCAGCAGCCAGACCCCCATGACGAGGCCGACGTGCAGCGACGTCGGCTTCGCCAGCCCCGCCATCGCGACCGCGGCCGCCGTCGCGACCAGCCAGACCGGCCGGTCCTCCTGCAGCCAGCGGCAGAAGGCCAGCAGCGCGAGCATCGTGAAGGCGAGGACCGTCGCCTCCGGCATGAACGCCGTGCCCCACCGCATGAACGCGGGCGAGACGGCCCAGGCGATCAGCGCCCAGCGGGCCGCCGCGGGCGGGAGGATCCGCTTGGCCAAACCCCAGAACGCCCAGGTGGCGAGCAGCATGAAGGCCAGCGACACGAGCCTGCCGAGCACCTCGTGCTCGCCGAACAGGGTGTACAGGATCCCGGTGAGCCACGGCATGATCGGCAGCTCGGACTCGACGTACCCCGGCCCGTTCCCACCCCAGTTGATCTGCGGGAGGAAGAGGTGGGGCCCGTGCTCCGCGTAGTTGCGGGCCATCGAGGCGGTGTCGGACTGGCGCCAGAGGTCGCCGGGGTAGGTCAGCGGGCCGAAGGCCCGGACGACCGACAGCACCGTGACGATGCCCAGGACCAGCGCCGCCGCGCGTCCGAGCCAGTCGGCACGGGTCCGGACGGGGGGTGGTGACACCGCCTGACGGTCGATCGTGAACTGCACTCGACCCATGCTCCACGGAGCCGCTGTGACGACCCTGAGGACGCGCGGTGCGCCCGCGGGCGCTAGTCCTGTGGGTGATCACCGTGTGGGTGTCGCCCGTTGTTCACCGGCGTGCGGGATGATCTCCCCATGCGTCCCGTGGACCTGCCTCCACCTGCGTCGATGCGTGAGGGCTGGGCGGCGTTCGCGGCGGTGGCCACGGCGGTCGGCTCGGCGGTCTGCCACGCCGCGGAGGACCGCTGGCACTTCGACGACGGCGGCGGCAACTGGGCCGACCTGGTTCCGGTCGGCGGGGGCCGGGCCGTCCTGCTCGGCTGGGACCGGGAGGGCGAGACCTACTTCCGCGGCGCCGCCTCGTACTTCGATCGGCCCGAGACGGATCTGCTCGCCGGGGCACCGGACTGGTGGGCTCCGCCCGTCGAGGAGGCGGAGCGGCCGTACCACTGGGTCGGTTTCGTCTACGGCTTCGACGGGGGCTGGACCCGGGCGGACTACGCGGCGTCCGACGGCTTCGCGCGGGTCGGGCTGCCCGCCGTCTCCGCCCAGGCCTGCCGCGAGCTCTGCGCGGAGTTCTGCGCCGACGCCGTCGCCACGGTCGATCCGGTGGCACTCGGCGCGGTGGTCGCCGCGGGTACCCAGGTCACGGAGTCGCAGCTCGCGGCCCTGCTCGGTGGGGAGGGCGATCCCGCGGCCGGGGTCGCCGCAGCCAGGAGGTTCCTCGGATGATCACGCTCGACCTGCCCACCCCGGCGGAGATGCGCGGCCGCTGGGCCGCCTTCGCGGCCGTGTGTGCCGCGCGGGGCTGGGGGGACGGCTGCCGCGCGGACGGCCCCCGCTGGCACTACGACGACGGCGGCGGCAACTGGGCCGACCTGCACCTGTTCCCGGGTGAGCGGGCCGTCCTGCTCGGCAACGACCACGAGTACTCGGAGACCTACTTCCGCGGGGCGGCGGAGTACTTCGGCGAGCCCGAGACGGACCTGCTCGCGGGTGCCCCGGACTGGTGGGCGCCGCCCGCCGAGGCCGCGATGGCGGCGGGGGAGTGGGTCGGGTTCGTCTACGGCTTCGACGGGGGCTGGCAGCGTGCGGAGTACGCGATCCCCGACGGCTTCGCGTCCGTGGGCCTGCCCGCCGTGAGCGACGAGGCCTGCCGCGACCTCGCGCTGGCCTTCGTCGAGAAGGCGCCGGGCCTCGAGGGCCGCGATCCCGACCCCCGCGCGGTCGACGCGCTGGTCG
>NZ_JACBXB010000562.1 GCF_013870575.1 Pseudonocardia pini | reverse complement strand
TGGTCCGCACCGATGACGTGGGCGGGTCGGGGATCGTCCGGTAGGCGGGCAGCTCGGCCGCGGCCGGCCGGCGGCGGGGGAGCAGCGGCTTGAGCACCCCGTTCGCGAGTGCGCTCGACAGCGCGATCGCGAGGAGCCCGCGACCCGCCGCCTTGCGTCCCGCACCTCTCCGGACGGCGAGGATCCCGGCCACCACGACCCACAGCGCGCTGTGGTCGGCCGCCTTCGACAACCGGGTCATCACCTGGTCCACCCGGCTGCGTGGACGAGCCGCGACGGCGCTGGTGATGGCCCGGTCGGTCGCCGACACCGCCGTCAGGCTCCGGTCGACTCGGGAGGACTTCACGGCGACGCGCCGGAACCAGTCGGTCACAGGCGTGACCTTATGGGGCCTCCTGCGCTTACGCTGGAGGACATGCAGCGTCGGATCTTCGGGGTCGAGACCGAGTTCGGGGTCACGTGCACCTTCCACGGGCAGCGCCGACTGTCGCCCGACGAGGTCGCGCGGTACCTGTTCCGGCGTGTCGTGTCCTGGGGGCGGTCGTCGAACGTCTTCCTGCGCAACGGCGCGCGGCTCTACCTGGACGTCGGATCGCACCCCGAGTATGCGACCGCCGAGTGCGACACGTTGACCGGGCTGGTCGCGCACGACAAGGCGGGTGAGCGGATCCTCGAGGACCTGCTCGTCGACGCCGAGCGCAGGCTCGTCGACGAGGGCATCGGCGGCGACATCTACCTGTTCAAGAACAACACCGACTCGGCGGGCAACTCCTACGGCTGCCACGAGAACTACCTCGTCGCGCGACAGGGCGAGTTCGCGCGCATCGCGGACGTGCTGCTCCCGTTCCTCGTCACCCGCCAGCTGATCTGCGGCGCGGGCAAGGTGCTGCAGACCCCGCGCGGGGCCGTTTACTGCCTCTCCCAGCGCGCCGAGCACATCTGGGAGGGCGTGTCGTCGGCGACCACGCGGTCCCGCCCGATCATCAACACCCGTGACGAGCCGCACGCGGACGCGGAGCGCTACCGCCGGCTGCACGTGATCGTGGGCGACTCGAACATGTCCGAGACCACGACCCTGCTCAAGGTCGGCGCCACGCACCTGGTGCTCGAGATGATCGAGGCGGGCGTCCAGTTCCGGGACTTCACGCTGGACAACCCGATCCGCGCGATCCGCGAGATCAGCCACGACCTCACCGGGCGCCGCACGGTGCGGCTCGCGGGCGGCCGCGAGGCAAGCGCCCTGGACATCCAGCGCGAGTACCACGCCCGGGCCGTCGAGCACCTGCAGGCGCGGGGGAGCGCGGACCGGTCCCTGGACCGTGTCGTGGAGCTGTGGGGCCGCACGCTCGACGCCGTCGAGTCCGGTGACCTCTCCATGATCGACCGCGAGGTGGACTGGGCGATCAAGCACCGGCTCGTCCAGCGCTACCAGGCCAAGCACGACCTGGACCTGTCCAGCGCCCGGGTCGCCCAGCTGGACCTGGCCTACCACGACATCCGGCGCGGCCGCGGCCTCTTCGACCTGCTGCAGCGCAAGGGCCTGGTCGAGCGGGTCACGGACGACGGCGAGATCGAGGTCGCCAAGGACACCCCGCCCCAGACCACCCGGGCCAAGCTCCGCGGGGACTTCATCGCCGCCGCCCAGGCCGCGGGCCGGGACTTCACCGTCGACTGGGTGCACCTGAAGCTGAACGACCAGGCGCAGCGCACGGTCCTGTGCAAGGACCCGTTCCGTTCGGTGGACGAGCGGGTGGACCGCCTGATCCAGTCCCTCTAGCCGACCACACGAACGGCACTCTCGCTCAGACCTACTGAGCGAGAGTGCCGTTCGTGCGTTCGGGTCTACTCGATGCCGGGCATCATCTTCCGGCGCAGCTCGGCGAGCTCGTCCTGCACCGGGGCCGCGGCCGGGCCCGCGTGGTCCGGCGCCGGGGTGATGCCCAACGCGAGCAGGAGCGCCTCCGCAGCCGCCTTGGGGTCCCCCGTCTCGCCGAGCACCGGATGGAGGCCGCCGTCCGCGAGGTGGTGGAACACGAGGTTCACCACGCTCCACGGGTTGAACGTCTCCACGGTCTCCGCCGCCCCGTCGGCCATCGTTCCTCCTGCAGATCGTGGTCTGGCTCACAGACTCTGCCTGCGGTGATCAGCGGTCAAGGCCGCCCGGTGTCGCAGCCTGAGACAGCGCCGCGCGGTGCTCGACTCTGTCTGCTGCCTCGGGTGGGGGGGTGAGGGGGTGGTGGGGTTCTCGGTTCGCACGTTTCGTGCTCTCAGCGCTGCACGATCACCGTTTGCGTGCAGCGAGCGCGGTGCCACAGTCAAGATCGCCGATGACGTGCGCCCAGCGTCGTCCCCACCGCGCTGACAGCACCCAGACCGTGATCTTGCCGCGCTGAGAGCACGAAACGTGCGATCTTGGTCCGCCCCACCCACACCACCCAGCCCTGCGTCGGTCGCCGCGAAGGGGACCGCGCTCCGGCGTGGGATCGGTGCCGGTACCCCGTGTCGCGTCGGGGGTTCGAACGGTTGGTCGTATGCTGCCCCCGTGTCCTCCGCCCGAGCCGAGCGCCTGGTGAACCTCGTGCTCTGCCTGCTGTCGACGCGCCAGTTCCTGCCCGCGGAGCGGATCCGCGCCACCGTGCCCGGCTACCTCGACGCGCCGAGCGACGAGGCCTTCTTCCGCATGTTCGAGCGGGACAAGACCGAGCTGCGCGAGCTGGGCGTGCCGCTGGAGACCGGGAGGCAGTCGGCCTTCGACACCGTCGAGGGCTACCGCATCGCCCGGGGCGACTACGAGCTCGGCGAGATCGACCTCGACACCGAGGAGGCTGCCGCCGTCGCCCTCGCCGGGTCGCTGTGGGACTCCCCGGAGCTCTCCGGCGCCGCGCACGGTGCCCTGCGCAAGCTGCGCGCCGCGGGCGTCGAGGTGGACGAGACGCGGGGGTCGGTGCAGCCGCGGGTCCGGGCGGCCGAGCCGGTGTTCGCGCCTCTGCTGGCGGCGGTGCAGGCGGGTCAGGCCGTCACGTTCGACCACCGCCGCGGCGGGCCGACCGGCGAGATCGTGCGCCGGACCGTGGAGCCGTGGGGCGTGGTCTCGTGGCGGGGGCGCTGGTACCTCGTCGGGCACGACCGGGACCGCGCGGACGTGCGTTCCTTCCGGCTCTCCCGGGTCCTCGAGCCGATCAAGACGGTGGGGGAGCCCGGCGCGGTGAGCGTGCCGCCGGGCACGGACCTGATGGCGTCGATCCGGCGGAACTTCGACTACGGGCCGGTCACCGGCACCGCCCGCGTCTGGATCCCCGAGGGGCACGCGCACGGGCTGCGCAGGCTCGGCACGGTCGTCGGGTCGCAGGAGCGGGCGGGCGTGCCCGGGGACGTCCTGGAGATCGAGCTGCGCAGCGAGCGCACGGTGGCGCGGTGGCTGGCCGGGGCGGGTCCCGACGTCGTCGTGCTGGACCCGCCCGAGCTCGCCGCGCACGTCCGGCAGCTGTGGGCCGGCGCGTTGAAGGCGCACTCGTGAGCGGACTCGCGGACCGGCTGCCGCGGCTGTTGTCGCTGGTCCCGTACCTGCTCGCGCGCCCGGGGATCCCGATCGCGGAGGCCGCAGCGGACTTCGGGACGACCCCGCGCCAGCTGCGTCGCGACCTCGAGCTGCTCTGGATGTGCGGGCTGCCCGGCTACGGCCCCGGCGACCTGGTGGACCTGTCCTTCTCCGGCGACACCGTGACCGTCACCGAGGACGCGGGCATGCGCAGGCCGCTGCGGCTGACGACGGCCGAGGCG
>NZ_JACBXB010000561.1 GCF_013870575.1 Pseudonocardia pini | reverse complement strand
CAGGACCCGCAGCTGCCTGCCGCCGTCCACGGTGCCGAAGACCTGCTCGGTCCCGTCGGGCTCGGGGGTGAGCCCGAACTCGGTGTAGTAGCCGGCGGTCTCCGCCACGTTCGGCACGCCGATGGTGATCTCGGTGAGTCTGTGCAGTCCCATCCGCGGGACCTCCTTCTCAGGCGGGGACGAAGCGGTGGTGCATGGACCCGATGCCGTCGATCGTGCTGACGAGCTCGTCGCCGACGGCGAGGAACCGCTTCGGGTCGCGGGCCACCCCCACGCCGGCGGGCGTCCCGGTGAAGATCACGTCCCCGGGCAGCAGCGGGAGCACCGCGGACAGCTCGGCGACCAGCCGCGGTACGCTGAAGATCAGGTCGGAGGTGCGGCCCTTCTGCACGGACTCGCCGTTGACCGCGCAGCCCAGGACGATGTCGTCGCGGTCCTCGAACTCGTCCGGGGTCACGAGGTACGGCCCGATCGGGCCGAACCGCGGGAAGGACTTGCCCAGGCTGAACTGCGGCGCGGGCCCCGCGGTCTGGACCGTGCGCTCGGAGAGGTCCTGCCCGACGGTCAGCCCGGCGACGTGGTCCCACCCGTCCTCGGCGGCCACGTGGCGGGCGAGTTTCCCGATGACCACGACCAGCTCGATCTCCCAGTCGACCGTGGGCCCGGCCAGCGGGATCTCCCCCTCGGGGCCGGTCAGGCAGGAGACGAACTTCGTGAAGACCGTCGGGGAGTCCGGCAGGGCGAAACCGGCCTCGGCGGCGTGGTCGCGGTAGTTCAGCCCGATGCCGAACACCTGCGCCGGAGTGGGCGCCGGCGCGCCGAGCGCGGTCGCGTCGACGGGCCGGGCCTGCTCGAGGGGGGCCGTCTCCGCCCAGGCGGTGAACTCGGCCCAGCGCGGGTAGACGGCCTGCGGGTCGGCGGAGAACCGGCCCGCGCTGGCCGTCTCGACGTCCACGGCACCGGCGTCGGTGACGAGGACGAGCCGGCCCGCGAGGTTGGCGATACGCATGTGACGTTCCTTCAGTCTGTGGGGGACGTGCCGAGGATCTGCGCGACGGCGGCGGCGAGGGTCGCCGCGGCGTCGTCGACGGGCCCGGCGGACCGGAACCCTACGTACCGGTCGGGCCGCACCAGCACGGCTCCGCCCGCCGAGATCCCCCGGTTCTTGAGCCAGGCGCACCGGACGTCGACGTAGTCGCTGTCGAGCACGCCGACCCGCCCGGCCCGCAGCGGCAGTCCCGTCTCGGCCGCGAGCTTCGCCGCGGCCTCGACCCAGGCCTGCCCCTCCTCGCCCGCCAGGAGCACGAAGTACCCGCCCTCGACCAGGCTGCCGAGCGGGATCCGCTCGCCCTCGCGCTCGACCCACGCGTGCGGGAGCGGGTGCCCGGGCTTGGTGCTCGGCTCGTAGAGCCGCACCGGGTCCAGCGGCACGTAGTCCGGCGAGCCGTCCGCGACCACGGCGCCCTCGGGGTAGGTGTAGCCGAACTCGACGTTGTGGTGGCGGAACTCGAT
This sequence comes from Pseudonocardia pini, assembly GCF_013870575.1. GTDB lineage: Bacteria > Actinomycetota > Actinomycetes > Mycobacteriales > Pseudonocardiaceae > Pseudonocardia > Pseudonocardia pini. The sequence continues at coordinate 2,273 of NZ_JACBXB010000561.1, read as the reverse complement.
GGTCTGCGACCCGATCGCCACGTTCACCGCGTGCCTGCGCTCCTCGGAGTTCGGCAGGTCCTCCCACAGCGGCCGGACCGCGGCCCAGTTCTCCTCGGGGCTCTTCTCCGGCGACAGGCCGAGTGCCTGGTCGATGGTGAAGTGGTTGAGCGCGGCCTTCACGGCGGCGTCGACGTTCGCGGCGTCGACCGGCCGCCGCTCGGCCTCGTAGCTGTCGAGCAGGGCGTCGCCCGCCCGCCCGTCGAGCACCGCGGCCAGCTTCCAGCACAGGTTGTAGGCGTCGTGGATCGCGCTGTTGAGGCCGAGCCCGCCGGTCGGCGGGTGGCGGTGGGCCGCGTCGCCGAGCAGGAACACCCGGCCCGCGCGGAACCGGTCCGCCAGCACGCCCTCCATGATCCACTGGCTGATGTGGTGGACGGTCGGTGAGAAGTCCGGGATGCCGATGGTCGCCCGGATCCGCGCCAGCACCTTCTCCGGGTCGAGGGCGTCGGCGTCGTCGACGGCGAACTGCAGGTGGAACACCCACTCCTCGGAGTCCGGGCCCCAGTGGTCGGGGCCCATCGCGGCGAGGACGCCCGAGGCCCACGAGGCCCCGAAGTCCGGGTTGACCAGCCAGCGGATCAGGACCTCGGGATCGGAGAGGTAGGGCGAGAGGTCCGCGGACATGTGGGTGGAGACCATCCGCATGAGGTCCGTCGGGCCACTCATCCCGATGCCCACGAGGTCGTTGACCGTCCGCCCACCGTCGGCGCCGATCAGGTACGAGCTGCGGACGGTGTAGCGCTCCTCGGTGGCCCGGTCGACGACCGTGGCGGTGACCCCGTCGTCGTCCTGGGTCAGGTCCACCAGCTCGTGGTGGAAGCGGATGGTGGCCTCGGCGAAGGACTCCGCGTGCTCCTTCAGCACCGGCTCCAGCCGGACCTGCGGGAGGTTGGCCGTGCGGCAGGGGCTCGCCGCCACGAAGTCCGGGTCCGTGTACCCGCCGCCCCAGACCTCGAGCCCGCCGATCCGGCGCCCGTAGCCGTCGTGCGGCCCGGCCACGCCGGTGTACCAGCCGGTGGCCTTCATGTTCTCGGCCGGTGTGCTGCGCGCCAGGATCTCCGGGGCCACGCCGACCTCGGTAAAGATCTCCATCGTCCGCTGGTTGAGCACGTGCGCCTTCGGCAGCACCGAGGTGTTCGCATACCGCGAGACCAGCACCGAGGGGATCCCCAGGCGGGACAGGATCATCGACGCGGAGAGGCCGCCGCCCCCACCTCCGACGATCAGCACGGGGGCCTGGAGCTCGTTCATCGCGTCCTCCTCGACGGATCAACACCGAAACCAGCATGATGAATAGGTTGTATGCTTGCCGTCACACGGACCCGGTGTCAAGGCATGCGTCATAATCATCAGGGTCGATTCGTGGAGGGGTGGCATGGCGAGCGATCTCATGAGCGACGGGACGGCGTCGCGCACGGAACGTGCTGCCCAGCGCCTGGGCGAGCTGGCCCGGGCGTCGGCGCCGGGGGGCAGGCTCGGCACCAAGTCCGAGCTGCGCGAACTGTGCGGTGTGTCGGTCGGCACCTTCAACGAGGCGCTTCGGGTGGCGCAGGCGCGGGGCATCGTCGTGGTCCGCCCGGGCCCGGGCGGCGGCCTGTTCGCCGCGGACCAGTCGCCGATGGTGCGGCTCGGCAACTCCGTCCTGGCGCTCGACGCCGACCCGGCCCCGGTCGCCGACGCCGTGCGCATCAGGGACGCGCTCGACCCCTTGGTCATCGCGGACGCCGCCTGGCACTCCTCGCCCGCCGACATCGCCGGATACCGCGACCAGGTCGCCGCGATGACCGAGGCCCAGCTCGCGGGGGACGCCATCGCGTTCATCCGGGCGAACTGGCGCCTGCACGAGCTGATGACCGCCGTGAACCCGAGCCCCATGCTGCGTTCGATCTACCTGACCCTGATCGAGATCATCCGGGACCACACGCTGAAGGTGCTCCCCGCGGACGACCAGCCGCTCGTCGAGGCCATGGCCGAGCGCCTGCGGATCCATGCCGGGCTGGTCGAGGCGATCGCGGAGCGGGACACCGCGGCGATCGAGCGGCTGACCGAGGAGCACAGCGACAAGCGGCGGTCGTAGCGGGTCACAGGCGGTAGGAGCGCAGCTTCGCGTAGAGGGCGGTCCGGGAGATCCCGAGCTCCTTCGCCGCCGCGGACTTGTTGCCGCGGTGCTCGCGCAGGGCCGCGGCGATGACGTTGGCCTCGGCGCGTTCCAACGGGGTCAATGCGCGTCG
>NZ_JACBXB010000560.1 GCF_013870575.1 Pseudonocardia pini | reverse complement strand
CCTCCCGGACGGAGCGCGCGATCGTCGGGTCGTCGAAGGAGGTGTCCTTGGTCTTGGCGACGAACTCGTGGCGCAGCGCGGCGTAGGAGTACCGGTCGTCGAACATGTCCCGGCTCATCTCCGCGAGCTCCTGGACCCGGTAGGTCTCCAGTGGACGGCGCAGCTCGTCCGCCTCGCGCGCCGCCTGCTTGGCGGCGAGCGCGGTCCCGTAGGAGTCCGAGGTGGCGAGCCGGGCCGCGTGCTCCACCACGGCGGCGTCGAACGTCGCCCGGTCGGCGGGGACCACCTCGTCGACGAGGCCCGTGCGCAGCGCCTCGGCGTGCCCGACGGGCAGGCAGTCCTGGGTGAACCGGACCGAGTCGGCCGACCCGACCCGACGCGGCAGCGCGTAGGTCCAGTACTCCGAGCCGGTGAGGCCCATGTTGCGGTAGTGCGGGTTGAGCACCGCGCCCTCGCGCAGCAGCACCGAGTCCGCCCCGAGCGCCATCATCACACCGCCCGCGCCCGCGGGCCCGCCGACGGCGGTCAGCACCAGCTGCGAGGTGCAGGTCAGCAGCTCGCGGCAGACGTCGTTGATCGCGTTGATGTTCCGCCAGCTCTCGACGGTCGGGTCGGGCCTGCCCTCGGCCACGTTGAGGTGGATCCCGTTGGAGAACACCTCGCCCGCCTCGAAGACCAGCACCTTCGTGTCCTGCGCGGCGGCGTGCCGCAGCGCGGCGGCGATCCGGTGGCCCTGGCTCGCGGACATCGCACCGTTGTAGAGGTCCGCACGCACCACCCCGACGCAGCCCTCCGGGCCGACCCTGCGATAGCTGATCTCCCGGTAGCCGTCGGACGGCCCGGTCGGCCGCTCGAGGGACTCCGGCACCTCGTCGAGCCTGCCCGCCAGCACGCTCGTGACGGGGAGCTTGATCCCCTTCGGCACGCGGGCGTGCCCGATCCAGACCGCCCCGTCCCCGGTCCGGACGAGGACCGCGCCGTGCCTGCGCAGGGCGATCGAGCCCGGCTCGCCGGGGGTCGCGGAGCCGCGGTGGGCGTCGAAGACCGAGAGGTCCACACCTGCGATCCGGGAGCGGACGCCGGGCGAGCCGTCGGCCGCGCGGATCCGGCGCAGCACGTGGTCGGTGGGGTCCTCCCAGGAGAAGACCCGGTCCGCCTGCGTCATCGTGGGCCGCAGCCTGCCGATGACCTCCGCCCCGAACGTCTCGACGGGGGCGGGCACGAACGCGGGGTCCTGCGCCTTGGCCACGACCTCGCGGGCCAGCGAGACGCCGGCGTCGGCCACCGGACCGTTGTAGACGCTCGACTTGCGCGGAGCGTCGGCAGGCATCGGGAACGTGCGGTGGCCCCAGATCGGGCCCGCGTCCATCTCCTCCACGGCCTGCAGGGCGGTCACACCCCAGACCGGCTCCGCGTCGGTGATCGCCCAGTCGATCGAGGAGGGCCCGCGGTCGCCGAGCGGGCCGGGGTGGATCACCACGACCCGGTGGCCGCGCCACACGTCCTCCGGCACCCGGTCCTTCAGGAACGGGCAGAGCACGAGCTCCGGCCGGGTGTCGTGCACGGCGCGGCGGATGGCGGCCTCGTCGTGCGAGAGGCGGACGTCCACGTGGTGGCCGTCCTCGCGGAGCTCCGTCCAGACGCGCTGGGTCAGCCCGTTGTAGGACGAACAGAGCAACAGGATTCTCACGTACTTCTCCGGGTGTCGATCAGTGGGGGAGCACTGCCGAGCGGGCGCGCCGTCGAGCCCAGGTCGCCACGACCTGGCTCGGGTTGCCCCCCGGAACCGCACGTGGACGCGAGGGACGTTACCTCGGTCGTGCGGGACTGCCGCTGGGCCGATCAGCCCAGAAGATCATCGCCGCTCGGGGGTACCTGCTGGAGATGCTCCCTCGTCGTCGCAGCTCACAGGCCTGGCCCCGACTCCTCACCGCCCTGACCGTACGGCGAGGAAGAGGACTGTGAGTCGCCGAGCGGTGACGACATGTGGCCTAGTGGCTGCTCCGGAGGGGTGAAGACGATCGTGGTCCGGTTGGAGTGGATCACCCAGCGTGGCCTTCCAAGATCGCGTCCGAAGGGCCCAACCGACGCGTCCGGGGACTCTCAGGAAGGGGTCCAACGACCCTGTCGAGCGTTTCACTCGGCCGCCGAACATCTTGCGCGACGAGTGGTCATCACTCTGAGCCCGGCGGTCGCAACCGCGGGTGAGTGTGCGTCCGCTTCCGCCGGATGGGCGTGTCGCGCTGCTCCGTGAACCGGCCGAAAGGTCCCGCGCCGGCGCCGATCGGCGTTCCCGAGCACGTTCTCGTGGCCCGCGCCACTCGAACGAGTCATGGCTGAAACACCCTCCGTGTACCTTCCGCCGACGATGCGTTCCGAATCCGACGGACCACGTTCCGTTCGGATGACCGCCCACCCCGAGGGCGGCACCACGGCGTGACGGAACGCCGGACGAGGACCGAGAGCGAGAGGGTGGGTGGCCGAGGGATGACGAGGCTGCTGGAGTGGCTGCCGCGCGGCAACACGCTCGACGACGCGTCGTGGCACAGGCGGCACCGCCTGCTGCAGGTGGTGCTGGCGATCCACATCCCGGTGCTGGTGGCGCTCGGGATCGGCCTGGGCAACCCGGTGGGCCTGGTGCTGGGGGCGGGTGTCGCCCCGGTCGTGGTCGCGCTGGTCGCGGGCCACTTCGTCACGCACAAGCGCACCGCGGCCTCGCTGATCACGGCGGGCCTGGTCTGGTGCTCGATCACGCTGGTGGCGATCACCGGCGGCACCATCGAGGCGCACTTCCACTTCTTCATCATCATCGGCTTCATCGCGCTCTACCAGGACTGGGTGCCGTTCCTGTGGAACGTGCTGTTCACCGGCGTCTCGCACGCGGTCGGCACGATCTTCTTCCCCACGCTGATCTTCAACCACCCCGCCGCGCAGGAGAACCCCGTGCTCTGGGCGGCCATCCACGCGTTCGGCGTGCTGCTGGCCTGCATCGGCCTGGTGATCTTCTGGCGGATCACCGAGGACGAGCAGAGCGAGAAGCACGAGCTCGGCCGCGAGCTCGTCCGGGCGGACGCCGAGATCGGCCGCAAGCAGTTCACGTCGGACATGCTGGTCAACCTGGCCCGCCGCAACCAGTCGATGCTCTACCGCCAGCTGGACATCATCAACCAGCTGGAGGAGAAGGAGCAGGACCCCGACCAGCTCGCCGAGCTGTTCAAGCTCGACCACCTCGCCACCCGCGTCCGGCGCAACGCCGAGAGCCTGCTCGTGCTGTCCGGTGAGCAGCCGCCGCGCGTCTGGTCGGCCCCGGTGTCCATGCGCGACGTCGTGCGCGCCGCGATCGCGGAGACCGAGGACCTGGACCGGGTGGAGTTCTCCGTGGACGACCGGGTCGCGGTCGCCGGACACAGCGTCGCGGACCTCACGCACCTGCTGGCCGAGCTGACCGAGAACGCCGTCCGGTTCTCCCCGCCGGACACCTCGGTGACCATCCGCTCCCGCCCGCACCGCGCCGAGATCGGCGGCCAGGTGCTCACGGTCGAGGACTGGGGCGTCGGCATGCCCGCCGACGAGCTGGCCGCGGCCAACGAGATGCTCATCCGACCCAAGGACGTCGACCTGTCGGTGTCGCAGCGGCTCGGCTTCCACGTCGTCGCCCGGCTGGCGTCGCGCCACAGGATCGAGGTCTCGCTGTCCACCACGCCGGGCTCCGGCCTGACCGCGGTCGTCATCCTGCCCGCGGAGCTCTTCGTGTCCGACCCGCAGGCGGGTCCGCACGCGGGCATCGGCA
>NZ_JACBXB010000055.1 GCF_013870575.1 Pseudonocardia pini | reverse complement strand
CGTCGTCCACGCGCTGGTCCCGGACCTGGGCCAACCGGGCGGCCTCGCCGGGGGTGACCCCCTCGACCAGCGCGCGCTGCATGACCTCGAGCCTGGCGAGGTCGTCGGGACCGTAGCGGCGGTGGGACCCGGGGGTGTGCTGCGAGGGCCCCAGGCCGTAACGGCGGTCCCAGGTGCGCAGCGTGGCCGGGGCGACCCCCAGCCTGCGGGCCACCGAGGCCACCGACAGGTGCGGGGTGTCGGGCACCGCCACCGGGGTATCCGGTGCCGGGCTCACGGGCGGGGGCTCCGGCAACGGGGTCACGCGCACATCGTGGGCGCTCGACGCCCGCCCGGCAACTGCGGCACGCCGTTCGGCGAACTTCTATTGAACAAGGTTTGGCGCGTTTCTATGCTGGGCATCTCGGTCGTGAGCAACGACCTACGCGCGAACGGGGTGATGAAGGTGGCGGACATCAGGCGCCTGCCTGGACCGGTCTCCGATGTCTGGGACTGGCAGATGAAGGGAGCGTGCCGGGGGATGGACTCCGGCTTCTTCTTCCATCCCGAGGGGGAGCGCGGGCCCGCCCGCGCCAACCGCGAGCAGCGGGCCAAGGAGGTCTGTGCGACCTGCCCCGTGCTCGAGATGTGCCGCAGGCACGCCCTCGAGGTGCAGGAGCCCTACGGCGTGTGGGGCGGCATGTCGGAGCACGAGCGGGACGCGGTCATCCGCGGGCGCGACCGCACCCTGAAGATCGGCGGTCGGACCACCACGGTCTGACGCACCGCACGGTCGGACGGACGGCGCCCCGAACGCGCGGGGAGACACCCGAAGGGCGGGTGGCCGAGGAGGCCACCCGCCCTTCGTCGTGCGTACACCGAACTCGAGGTCAGTGCCCGTGCCCGTGGCCCGCGGCCGGTGCGGCCGGGGCCTCCTCGGGCTTGTCGACGACGGCGCTCTCGGTGGTGAGCACCATCCGCGCGATCGACGCGGCGTTGACCACGGCGCTGCGCGTGACCTTGACCGGGTCGATGACCCCGTCGGCCAGCAGGTCCGAGTAGGTCAGGGTGGCGGCGTTGAACCCGCTGCCCCACGGCTGGTCGGCGACCTTGGCCGTGACGACCGAGCCCTCGAGACCACCGTTGGCGGCGATCCAGTAGAGCGGCGCGGTGAGCGCCTTGCGGACGATCGCGACACCGGTCGCCTCGTCGCCGACCAGCTTGAGGTCCTCGAGCGCGGCGGCGGCCTGGACGAGCGCCGAGCCACCTCCGGGCACGATGCCCTCCTCGACCGCGGCCCGGGTGGCCGAGACGGCGTCCTCGATGCGGTGCTTGCGCTCCTTGAGGGCGGTCTCGGTGGCCGCGCCCGCCTTGATGACGGCGACCCCGCCGGACAGCTTGGCGAGGCGCTCCTGGAGCTTCTCGCGGTCCCAGTCCGAGTCGGTGGACTCGATCTCGTTCTTGATCTGCTGGATCCGGCCCTGGATGTCGTCGGCCGAGCCGCCACCCTCGACGATCGTGGTGGCGTCCTTGGTGACGACGACCCGGCGGGCCTTGCCCAGCAGGTCCAGCCCGGCCTCGGACAGCTTGAGCCCGACCTCCGGGTTGATCACCTGGCCGCCGGTGGCGGTCGCCAGGTCGTCCATGAAGGCCTTGCGGCGGTCGCCGAAGAACGGCGACTTGACCGCGGCGACCTTGACGGTCTTGCGGATCGAGTTGACGACCAGCGTGGACAGGGCCTCGCCCTCGACGTCCTCGGCCAGGATCAGCAGCGGCTTGCCCTCGCCCAGCACCTTCTCCAGCAGCGGGAGCAGGTCCTGGATGGAGCCGATCTTGTCCCGGTGCAGGAGGATGTAGGCGTCCTCGAGGACGGCCTCCATGGACTCCGGGTCGGTGACGAAGTACGGCGACAGGTAGCCCTTGTCGAACTGCAGGCCCTCGGTGATCTCCAGCTCGGTGGAGAGCGTGGAGCCCTCCTCGACCGTGATCACGCCGTCGCTGCCGACCGAGCCGATGGCGTCGGCGATCAGCCTGCCGATCTCCTCCTCGCGGGAGGCGATGGTGCCGATCTGGGCGATGTGCTCCGCCCCGTTGACCGGGACGGCCTTCTCCAGCAGCCACTCCGACACGCGGTCGGCGGCGGCGGCGATGCCCTTGCCCAGCGCGGTCGGGTTGGCCCCGGCCGCGACGTTGCGCAGGCCCTCCTTGACGAGCGCCTGCGCGAGCACGGTGGCCGTGGTGGTCCCGTCGCCCGCGACGTCGTTCGTCTTGGTGGCGACGGTCTTCGCGAGCTGGGCCCCGAGGTTCTCGAAGGGGTCCTCGAGGTCGATCTCGCGGGCGATGGTCACGCCGTCGTTGGTGACGGTCGGACCACCGAACTTCTTGTCGATGACGACGTGCCGGCCACGCGGGCCGAGCGTCACCTTCACGGCGTCGGCGAGCTGGTTCACACCACGCTCGAGCGCGCGCCGGGTGTCCTCGTCGAAGCTGATCTGCTTCGCCATCAGTGCCTCTCGTTGGTGTTCGAACGGAACCGCCCCGGGGCCCGGCAGGGCCGCCGGGGCGGGATTCACACGAGGCTGGTCGTCAGTTGACGACGGCGAGCACGTCGCGCGCGGAGAGGATCAGGTACTCCTCGCCGTTGTACTTGACCTCGGTGCCGCCGTACTTCGAGTAGATGACGACGTCGCCCACGGCCACGTCGAGCGGCACGCGGTTGCCGTTGTCGTCCACCCGACCGGGGCCGACCGCGAGGACCTTGCCCTCCTGCGGCTTCTCCTTGGCGGTGTCCGGGATGACGATGCCGGAGGCCGTGGTGGTCTCCGCCTCGCTGGCCTGGACGACGATCTTGTCCTCGAGCGGCTTGATGTTCGCCACGATGACCTCCCCTTTCCTGGGGTATCTGTCCGTAGTAACCGACTGTGCCGATGGCTGACAGCGGACCGGGGCCCCGTCGTCGCGGGTGCCGGGACGACCCGGTCTGCTGTGTGCGCTGGCACTCTACCCACGAGAGTGCCAGACCCTCAACGGGCCCGCCACCGTAGTCTTCGGATATGCCTTTCGTGGGAGAGATCGAGGTGTCGGGGCTCTGTCTGGGAGCGAACGTCTTCGGCTGGTCCGCCGACGCCGATCAGTCGTTCGCGGTCCTCGACGCGTTCACCGGGGCGCAGGGAACGTTCATCGACACGGCCGACTCGTACATGTGGCGCGCGCCCGGGAACAGCGGCGGTGAGTCCGAGACGATCCTGGGCGACTGGATGGCGGCACGGGGCAACCGCGACCGCATGGTGATCGCCACCAAGGTCGGCTCGCTCCCGGACCGCGCCGGGCTCGGCGGGGAGAACATCAAGGCCGCCTGCGAGGACTCGCTGCGCAGGCTGCGCACCGACCACATCGACGTCTACTACGCCCACAAGGACGACCCGGACACCGCGCAGGAGGAGACGCTCGACGCCTTCGACGCCCTGGTGAAGGAGGGCAAGGTCCGCGTGGTCGCGGCCTCCAACTTCTCCGCGGAGCGGCTCCGGTCGGCACTGGAGATCTCCGACCGGGACGGCCTCGTGCGGTTCGCGGCGCTGCAGCCGCACTACAACCTCATGGAGCGCGCGGACTACGAGGCCTCGCTCGCCCCGCTGCTGGAGTCCGAGGGCCTCGCCTCGTTCCCGTACTACGGCCTGGCCGCGGGCTTCCTCACCGGCAAGTACCGACCGGGCGCCGCGGTGGACAGCGTGCGGTCGGCGGGCGCGTCGAGGTACCTCGACGACCCCCGCGGCCCCGCCGTCCTCGCCGTGCTCGACGAGATCGCCGCGGGCCACGAGGTCACCCAGGCCGCCGTCGCGCTGGCCTGGCTCGCCGCCCAGCCCACCGTCACCGCGCCCATCGCGAGCGCGCGAACGGTGGACCAGCTCCAGGGCATCCTGGGCATGCTCACCCTGGCGCTGACGGACGACGAGCTCCGCCTCCTCTCCCACGTCACCACCTGACCGCCGAGATGAACCTCAGTGCTGCCCGGACCATGATCGAACAGCACCGAGGTTCATCTCGGCGGGGGGAAGGCGGCGCGGATCTCGGGCTTGAGGACCTTGCCCACCGTGGAGCGGGGCAGGTCGGTCCAGAACTCCACCTGCTTCGGCGCCTTCACGCTGCCGATCCGCTCCTTCACGAAGGCGATGAGCTCCGGTTCCGCCACGCCCGCGTCGGGCTGGAGCTGGACGACGGCGGTGACCCGCTCGCCCCACCGCTCGTCCGGCAGTCCGATCACGGCGCAGTCCCGCACCGCGGGGTGCGCCATCAGGGCCTGCTCGACCTCGGCGGAGTACACGTTGAACCCGCCGCTGATCACCATGTCCTTCGCGCGGTCCACGATGTACAGGAACCCGTCGCCGTCGAGGTAGCCGATGTCACCGGTGTGGTGCCAGCCGTGCTTCCCGGCCTCCGCGGTCGCCTCGGGATCGCGGTAGTAGCCCTTCATCACCAGCGAGCTGCGGACCACGATCTCGCCGCGCTCGCCCGCGTCGAGCAGCCTCCCCTCGGAGTCCATGATCGCCACGGTGACGAGCGGCGCGGGCCTGCCCGCCGACGTCAGGCGCTCGGTGAACACCGACCCGTCCGCGCGGCGGTGGTCCGCCGGGGCCATCGTGGACACCATCATCGGCGCCTCGGACTGCCCGAACAGCTGCGCCATCGGCCCGATCCGCTCCAGCGCCTCGGCCAGCCGCGCGGCGGACATGGGCGCCGCGCCGTACCAGAAGCACCGCAGGCTCCCCAGGTCCGTCGAGTCCAGTGCCTCGTGCCCGAGCACCATGTAGATCAGGGTGGGCGGCAGGAACGTGTGCGTGACGCGGTGGTGCTCGACGAGCTCCAGGAAGCGGCCGACGTCCGGTCTCGCCATCACGACGACCTCGCCGCCCGTCGCCATGACCGGGAAGCAGAGCACCCCGGCGGCGTGGGTGAGCGGAGCCAGGGCCAGGTAGACGGGCCGCCCGTCGAAGGGGTAGCTCATCAGCGTGATCGCGGACATCGTCTCGAGGTTGCGGTCGGTCAGCTCCACCCCCTTGGGACGGCCGGTGGTCCCGCCGGTCCCCACGATCGCGACCACCCCGTCCGGCGGAGCCGCCTCGACCGGCGGGTCGTCCGCGGCGGCCGCGAGCCAGGCGTCGAACTCCGCGCCGAGCTGCACCGTGGTCTCGGCCTTGATCCCCGCGTAGGCCTCCTGGTGGATCAGCGTGCGGCAGTCGAAGAGCGCGAGCAGCTCCTCGTTCTCCGCCGCGGTGTTGCGCGGGTTGACCGGGCACCACACCGCACCCGCCCTGGCGATCCCGAAGACGCACGCGAACGCCACCGGGTCGTTCGCCGACAGGATCCCGACCTTGTCCCCCGGGCGGACGCCCGAGCGCCGCAGCGCCCGGGCGACCGCGTGGGAGAGCTCCACGACCTGCGCATACGACAGGGACTCCCCATCGAGGGTCAGGCAGGGGGCGTCGGGGCCGAGCGAGGCGCCCTTGTCCAGGTAGAAGGTCAGCGACATCAGAGCTCTCGCTTCTCTCAGTCGTGGACCGTCACGACCGGCTTCAACACCAGCCCGAACTGCCGCAGCACCCCGAGCAGCTCCCGGTGCCCGAAGGCCTGGCAGGCGCTCGCGAACCCGACGCGGCGGGGTGGCTGCTGCAGCAGGGAGTACGCCGCGAAGGCCTGCAGCAGCCCGGTCTGCTTGTAGTTCGAGTTGCCGTGGATGGCCACGTGGGCGCGACCGAGCGGCCCGCTCGCGTAGACCGAGTCGATCGACGTGTTCACCCGCGGGTTCTCGCGCGGCGGCATGTCGGACTGCAGGCCCGCGGCGATGTCGGACAGCGCGGCCTCCTGGGCGGCAGGCTCCAGCGGCCGGATCTGCTCCTCGAACATGCCGGTCGTGGCCACGACACCGTCCATCACCGCCCGGTCCAGCACCCCGCCCGTCGCGGTCACCGTGGCGACCCGCGGGTCGTTCTTGAACCACACCGGGTGCGCCATGCCGCCCCAGGGCACGGTCAGCGCGGTGCCGTGCTGACCGGGCACGACGCACTCGCGCGCCGCCCGGTGGTCCCACGCCACGTACTCGTTGTTGACCAGGTGGAACCAGTCCGCCTTGAGGATCGTGAAGATCGTCTGGGTGGAGGCGTAGGTCGGGAAGCCCTTCCACAGCACCAGCACGTCGAGGGTGTCCAGACCGGGGGTCTCCAGCGCGATGTTCGCGGCGATCTCGCTGGTCGTGTACATCTGCGCGATGCACGGGCTCAGCAGCAGGTTCGCGTCCGCGTAGGCCTTGCCGAAGCGGCTCTGGGCCGCGATCAGCCAGTCCTGCTCGCCGGTGGTGTCGGTGTAGTGACAGCCCGCGGCGAGCGCCGCCTCGACCACCTCGGGGCCGTACTTGATGAACGGCCCGACGGTGTTGCACACCACCTGGGCGCCCTCGAACAGCCGGGTCAGCGACTCGACGTCGTGGCTGACCTCGGCCACGTCGAACTGGGCGTTCTCCATCCCGGGGATCTTGTCGACGACGGCCTGGACCTTCTTGCCGTCGCGGCCCGCGGCGATGAACGGGACGTGCAGCTCGCGGAGGTACTCGCAGATCAGCCTGCCGGTGTAGCCGGAGACGCCGTAGACGACGACGGGCCTCTGGGTGGGCTCGGTCATGCTCACATCCCCATTCCGCCGTCGACCGGCAGGCCGACGCCGTTGACGAACCTGGACTGGTCGGAGGCGAGGAAGACCACGGCGTCGGCCATGTCGGAGACCTCGCCGAGCCGACCCGAGGGCGTCAGCTCGACGACGGCGCCGACGGCCGCCTCCGGGCTCTCGAACAGCCCCAACCCGGCCGTCTCGACCGCGAGCTTCACGCCCATCTCGGTGGCGACGAGCCCCGGGTACACGCAGTTCACGCGCACCCCGTAGCCGAGCTTCCCGCTCTCCATGGCCGCCACGCGGGTCAGCCGGTCGACCGCGGACTTGGTCGCGCTGTAGCCCGCGATCGCCGGGAACGCGATGGTCGCGGCCACGGACGAGATGTTGATGACGGTGCCGCCGTTGCCCGCGGCACCGCCCGGCCGCATGGCGCGGAAGGCGTGCTTGATCCCCAGCGTGGTGCCCAGGACGTTGATCTCGAACATCCGGCGGTGCTGCTCGGGGTCGGCGTCGGCGATCAGCTGGGTCACCTCGATGCCCGCGTTGTTGATCACCACGTCCAGCCCGCCGAACTCCTCCACGGTCCGCGCGACGGCGGCCTCCCACTGCGCGTCGTCGGTGACGTCCAGCGGGGTGAAGGCGCCTCCCTTGAGCGTGGCGGCGGTGCGCTCGCCGACGTCGGCGAGCACGTCCGCGATCATGACGCGCGCCCCGGCGGCGGTCAGTGCCTCCGCCATGCCCTGGCCGAGGCCTCTCGCCCCGCCCGTGACGAGCGCGGCGCGTCCCGTCAGATCCAACCCGGCCATCTGTCCTCCTCGACATCGCCAGTGATGCGGACCACAGCCTGTCGCGGGTTCTGGACGACTGTCAAGAAATTCCTGGACGGGCGTCAAGTGGACTATTCTGCCGGTCGTGACCACCGCTGCCGACCGCGTCTCCAGGCGCCAGGTCGACAAGTTCGAGGAGCGCCGCCGCCAGCTGGCCGAGGGCGCGCTGCAGACGCTGTCCGAGCGCGGCTATGCCCGCACCAGCCTGCGCGAGATCGCCCAGAACACCGAGTTCAGCCACGGCACGCTGCACTACTACTTCCGGGACAAGGTCGAGCTGATCATGTACTGCGTGCGGCAGTACAAGGCGGTCTGCGTGCAGCGGTACGACGCGATCGTGGCCGACTCCGCCACCGCCGACGGGCTGGCCCGGGGCTTCGCCGAGGGGCTCGCCGCGACCTGCCGGGACGACGCGCTGCTGCACCGGCTCTGGTACGACCTGCGGTCGCAGTCGCTGTTCGAGGAGTCCTTCCGGCCGGACGTCGCGGAGATCGACGGGAGCCTGGAGCGGATGATCTGGCGGATCGTCGACCGGTACGCCGAGCTGTCCGGCCAGGAGCCCACCTGCTCGTCCGCGATGGCCTACGCGACCTTCGACGGGTTGTTCCAGCAGTCCCTGCTCCGCCACCTCAGCGGCTCCGACCTCGCCCTCGACGACCTGCGCGCAGGCGCCCGCCACCTCCTGAGCCACGTCGTCTGCGCCTAGTGTCCTGCGCCCTGTGAGCGGCGATGGTCGCTACAGCGACTATCGCCGCTCACGACGTCAGACCAGGACCTCGGTGACCGGCATGCTCGAGTTCGCGGGGATCTCCAGGTCCGACGGGGTGGCCCCGACGTGCACCAGGTGCGCGCCCAGTGCCGCGACCATCGCCCCGTTGTCCGTGCACAGCCCCGGCCGCGGGACCCGGAGCCGCAGACCCGCGGCGGTGCACCGCTCCTCCGCGAGCGCGCGGAGCCGCGAGTTCGCCGCGACCCCGCCGCCGAGCAGCACCGTGTCCATCCCGAACTCCCGAGCGGCCTTGACCGTCTTGCGGGTCAGCACGTCCGTGACCGCCTCCTGGAAGGACGCCGCCACGTCCGCGACCGGCACCTGCGTGCCCGCTCGTTCGAGGGCCTCGACGTGGCGGGCGACGGCGGTCTTCAGCCCGGAGAAGGAGAAGTCGAAGGGTGCGTCGCGCGGGCCGGTGAGCCCGCGCGGGAAGTGGATGGCCGCCGGGTCGCCGTCGCGCGCGGCCTTGTCGATCCACGGTCCGCCGGGGAACGGGAGGCCGAGCAGGCGGGCGACCTTGTCGAAGGCCTCGCCCGCGGCGTCGTCGATGGTGGCGCCGAGCGGGGTGACGGGTCCGGCGAGGTCCGGCACCGCCAGCAGGCTGGAGTGCCCGCCCGAGACCAGCAGCGCGAGCGCGGGCGGCAGCGGCCAGTGCTGCACGGTGTCGACGGCGACGTGCGCGGCCAGGTGGTTCACCCCGTACAGCGGCACGTCCCACGCCGCGGCGTAGGCCTTCGCCGCCGCGACCCCCACGA
Source organism: Pseudonocardia pini (assembly GCF_013870575.1). Classification (GTDB taxonomy): domain Bacteria; phylum Actinomycetota; class Actinomycetes; order Mycobacteriales; family Pseudonocardiaceae; genus Pseudonocardia; species Pseudonocardia pini. The sequence goes on along the minus strand of NZ_JACBXB010000055.1, from coordinate 4,948 downwards.
GCAACGCGCCCGCGAGTCCCGGACCTGCGGTGACGGCGACCGCGTCGACGTCGGGACCGGTGAGCCCCGCGGTCTCAAACGCGCGGTGCACGGCCGGCACCATCGCCTGCAGGTGCGCCCGCGAGGCCACCTCGGGGACCACGCCGCCGAACCGGGCGTGCTCCTCCACACTGGACGCGATCTCGTTGGCCAGCAGTTCGGGGACCCCGGCCGCGGACATCCGCACGATCCCCACGCCGGTCTCGTCGCAGGAGGTCTCGATACCCAGGACGATCATCGGGAGTCCCTCTTCATCGTGTAGGCGTCGGCCATGCTCGGCCGGTAGTAGCGCTTCCGGAGCCCGACGACGGCGAACCCGGTCTTCTCGTACAGCCCGATCGCGGGCTCGTTGTCCGTCCTGACCTCGAGGAACACCGTGGCGTGGACCTCGTCGGCGGCGGCCAGCAGCTCCGCCAGCAGCGCGCGGCCGATCCCCCTGCCCTGGTGCGCGGGGTCGACGCCGATGGTGTGCACCTCCGCCTCGGCCTGCGGCGGGCCCGCGGTGAAGCCGAGGCCCGCGTACCCGACGAGCTCGCCGTCGAGCCGCGCGGCGAAGTACGGCAGGCCGCGCGAGACCTCGTCGCGGAAGGCCTGGGCCGACCACGGGTCGTCGCCCGGGAACAGGACCTTCTCGAGCTCGGCGCAGCGGGCGGCGTCGGCTCGGTACAAGGGGCCGATCACGGAGCGACCTTCTTCCGCTCCCCCGGCGGGACGGCGTCCGGTCGACGCAGGTAGAGGGGCTCCAGCGGACCCGGGACGGTGTGCAGCGCGGCGGCGGCGACCAGGCCGAGCGGGGTGGGGGTCGCGGGGCCGAGGACCGGCAGGCCGAAGCCCTCGACCATGGTCCCGGCCGCGGCGACGACGTGCAGGCCGCCGATCCGCTCCGCCACGGCCTCGGGCCTCTCGACGGTCAGGCCGGTCAGCCGGGCGCCCTCGGCCTCGTAGGCGGCCCAGTAGACCTCGCGCCGACGCGCGTCCGTCGCGACCAGCAGGTTCCCGGTCAGCGCCCCGCCCGAGACGACGGCCTGGGCGATCGCGTCGAGCGAGCAGACGCCGTGCACCGGGACGCCGAGCGCGTCCCCGAGAGCGGCCGCGGTGACCATGCCGACCCGCAGCCCGGTGAAGGGCCCCGGCCCCGCCCCGACGACGACGGCGTCGAGCTCGGCGAGCCGGACGCCCGCCTCCGCGCAGGCGGCCTGCACGCCGGGCATGAGCAGCTCGCCGTGCTTGCGCCCGTCCTCGGCCACCCGCTCGGCCAGCAGCACGCCGTCTCGCACCAGTCCTGCGGTGACGGCGGGGGTGGAGGTGTCCAGGGCCAAGACGAGCACACGACGAGCCTACGAGCCCGGGTGACCGCGCCCCGCGAGCCCCCACATGTCCGACTCGCGCGTCAGAAGTGGGGGACTCGCGCGTCGAGAGTGGGGGACTCGCGGAAACCCCCCGCGAGTCCCCCGGTTTCGACGCGCGAGTCGGACATCCGGCGGCGGGTCAGGCCGGGACGGAGACGGGGCTCGGGGTCTGGCGCGGTTCCGGGACCTCGACGGGGGCGGGCGCCGGAGCCGGTGCGGTGCACTCCGGGCCGCAGAGGCAGCCGCACTCCCGCGGCGGGTGGGCGGCGGGACCGAACGGGACGAGCTCGACGTCGGGCATGGGGGTCTCCTCTCCGGACACCGGGAGAGAGCTCTGAGACCCCGACCGAGATACGCCTACCAGGCCCGGATCAGCTCGGGAAGCTCCGCGAGCCGATGGATCACGGCGTCCGGCTCGACGTCCACCGGCACCTGCTGCTCCACCGGGATGTCGCTGTGCGGCACCAGGACCGCCCGCATGCCGATGCCCTTGGCGCCGCTGATGTCGTCGTACGGCCGGTCGCCGACGTACACGCACCGGGTGGGATCGGTGGCCCCGACCGCGGCCAGCGCCGCATGGAACGCCTCCGGGTGCGGCTTGGTGAACTCCAGGTCGCTGCTCCAGGTGACGCCGTCGAACAGGTCCAGCACCCCGTCCCGCCGCAGCCACTCCTCGTGCCACTCGCCGGGCCACATCGTGGAGGAGAGCACCCCCAGCTTGATCCCCCGCTCCTTGAGCCGGGCGAGCATCGGCGCCGCCTCGGGATCGGTGTGCGTGGCCTGTACCCAGAACTCGCGGTAGGCCTCCAGCGCCTTCCCGTGCAGCTCGGAGGAGGTGTCGATCGCCGCGTCGGCCAGCACCTCGCCCAGGTGGAAGGCCTTCGCGCCGTCCTTCACCGCCGCCCACCGGCCGGTGTCCGCCGCGGCCAGCAGCTCGGCGACCTCCCGCGCGCGATCGGGCTCGGAGGCGTGCAGGATCTCGGTGTACGTCCGCCAGCCGGCGGCGAAGTCCATGGTCACCCAGGGCGTGAGCGTGCCGCCCCAGTCGAAGACGACCGCCTCGATCCCCCCGCTCACGCGACCCGCTCCACCCGCGCGACCCGGACGTCGTCCGGCCTGCGGTCCAGGTGCACCAGCACGTGCGTGGCGGCCAGCCGCTCGGCCACACCCTCTCCCCACTCCACCGCGACGACCGCCTCGGTGAGATCGGTGTCCAGATCCAGGTCGTCGAGCTCGGCGGCGACGTCCGTGACCGCGCCGGTGCCGAGCCGGTACGCGTCGACGTGCACGAGCGGGACCCCGGGCCCGCCGGGCAGCGGTCGGTGCTCCCGGGCGATGACGAACGTGGGGGAGGTGACCGGACCCGCCACGCCGAGCCCGCGGGCCAGGCCCCTGACCAGCGCGGTCTTGCCCGCACCGAGCGGCCCGGACAGCACGACGAGGTCGCCCGCGGCGAGCTCCCGGCCGAGTTGTTCGCCGAAGGACTCGGTGTCCGCGGGCTCGGGGAGCTCGACCTCGACGTCCCAGGTGATCACGCCCGCCTCCGCTTGCTCTCCGCTCGCCGCGGGATCCGCTCGGCCGACCGTCGGATCAGCCCCTCGACGGCCGCCTCGACCTCCGCATGGCGCTCCAGCATCGGCATGTGCCCCACGCCCTCCAGCTCCACGAACTCCGCCTTGGGCAGCTCCGCGGCGATCAGCTCGCCGTGCGCGTACGGGATGACTTGGTCCGCCGTGCCCGCGACGACCAGCACCTCGCAGGTGGCGAAGGCGGGCAGCGCCGCGATCCGGTCGTGCGTGCCGACGGTGTCGACGAAGTCCGTGAGCGCGTCCACCGCGTTCGCACTGATCATGGTGTCCACCAGGTCGACCAGCGCCGGGTCCACCTTCTGGTCGCCGAACGCGAAGCGGCGGGTGATCGCCCAGATCAGGTCGCCCAGCGCCCGCCGACCACCCTCGACGAGCTTGGGCTGCAGCCGGGCGAGTGCGCCGACCGTCCTGGTCAGGGGGTTGAACCGGGACAGCAGGCTGCCGGACAGGCCTGCGGTGCCCAGCTCGCCCGCGCTCGTGGACACCAGCCCCACGCCGAGGACCCGCTCGGTGAAGACCTCGGGATGCCGCTCGGCCAGCGCCATCAGCGTCATGCCGCCCATCGAGTGCCCGATCAGCACCAACGGACCCTCGGGCGCCAGCGACCGGATGACCGAGTCGAGGTCGTGGCCCAGCTGCTCGATCGTGCAGCTCGCCCGCGGCGCACGCTCGGACCTCCCGTGGCTGCGCTGGTCGTAGAGGATCGTGCGGACCGCGGGACCGGTCATCCGCGGCAGCTCTTCGGCCTGGAAGTGCCAGGTCCGCCGGTCGAGCGCGAAGCCGTGCACCAGCACGACGGTCAGCGCCGGGGCGCCCGAGTGCGGGGCGAGCTCCTCGCAGGCCAGCCGGATGCCGTCCTCCGCCATGACCGACGACGACGTCCGCGGCGGCTGCGCGCCCGGCTGGCCGCCGCCCGCGTCGAGCTCGCCCGCGAGGCGACGCCGGTCCTTGGCGATCTCGTGTCGCTTGTGGGTGGCGACCCCCACGCCGACGGCGGCGCCCGCCGCGCCCGCGATCCCGCCCGCGACGCCCAGCGCCTGCCAGAGCCTGCGGCTGACCATGCTCACTCCCCGGAGTAGGTCCGCCGGACCCGGGTGCCGTGCACCCCGGTGGCGACCTCGTAGTGGATCGTGCCGAGCTCCGTCGCCCAGTCCTGTGCGGTCGGTCCCTCCGCTCCGAAGAGGACGGCGGTGTCCCCCTCGTGCACCTCGGCCGCCCCGCAGTCGACGACGACCTGGTCCATGCACACCCGCCCGACCACGGGCCGGAGCTCCCCGGCCAGGCGCACACGCATCCGGCCGCCCGCGTTCAGCCTGCGCGGCACACCGTCCGCGTACCCGGCGGGGACGAGCGCGAGGGTGGTCTCGCGCGGGGTGGTCCACTCGTGCCCGTAGGACACGCCCTCGCCCGCGGGCACCCGCTTGACCAGCGCGACCCGCCCGCGGAACTCCATCGCGGGCCGCAGCGGGGACTCGCTGACGGGGCGGTCCAGCGGGTCCAGCCCATAGACGGCGATGCCCGGGCGCACGAGGTCGAGGTGCAGGTCCGGCCGGGTCATCGTGGCCGCCGAGTTGGCGAGATGGCGGATCGGGCTGAACCCGCGTTCCCGGGCGAGCTCCCACGCCCCGGTCAGCCGGGCGAGCTGCCGGTCGATCGTGGGGTTGGTCGGCTGGTCGGCGTAGGCGAGGTGCGACCAGACGGCCACGAGCTCGGCGTCGTCACCCGCCTTCGCCACGGCCTCGAGCAGCTCCGGCCAGTCCTTCTCCGGGCATCCGTTGCGGGACAGCCCGGTGTCGATCTTGAGGTGCAACCGGGCGGGACGGCCCGCGCGCCGGGCCCCCTGCACGACGGCCGCGAGGTGCCGGACCGAGGACACCGCGAGGTCGATGCCCGCCTCGATCGCGGGCGTGAAGTCCTCGTCCGGCAGGTGCAGCCAGGACAGGACCGGCGCGGTGAGGCCCGCCCAGCGCA
>NZ_JACBXB010000559.1 GCF_013870575.1 Pseudonocardia pini | reverse complement strand
GGCACTCTCGTCCGCACCTCCCGAGCGAGGGTTCCGCCCGCTCACGCCGTGGGCGGGGGCGGTGCTCGCCTGCACCGGGCTCGCGGGGTACCTCGGGTACGTCGCGCTGCGGACCGGGGAACCCACGGGCTGGTTCGCCCTGCAGCGGCGGGGCTGGGACTCACAGTTCGACGGCGGTCGCGCCACCCTCGGCTACGCGGGCGACGCGCTCGGCCGGGCTCCGTCGATCATGGGAGTGGCCACGGTCGCGGTCCTGCTCGTCGCGGTGGCGGCGCTGGTGGTCGCGATCCGGGAGGCCGTCCGCGGTCGGCTGCATTGGCCGCTCGTCGTCTACGCGGCAGGCGTGCTCGTCATGGACCTGGGCAGCGACGGGCTGATGTCCTCGAAGGCCCGGCTGCTCGTGCCCGCCTTCACCCTGCTCGTCGTGCCCGCGCTGGCCCTGGCCCGACGCAGGCCGGGCACGCGGGTGTCCGTGCTGGTCGCGGCGGTGCCGGCCTCGGCCTGGTTCGGCGGCTACGCGCTGGCCGTGTGGCCCTACGCGATCTAGCCGATCCGGCGGACCAGCCTCGTGACGATCGCGGTGATGATCAGCCAGATGACGGCGGCCGTGCCGTAGTTCAGGGTGACCGCGAGCTTGGGGCCCTCCACGAGGAAGAGGTTGTCCAGGCCGAGGTTGAAGTACGCGGCCAGGTCCGCGATCAGGATGGTGAGCCCGTTGGCCGGGTTCGCGTCGAGCAGGGTCAGCACGATGTGCACGACCAGGATCGCCACGATCAGCATGCCGATCCAGTTGAGCACCGTGGCCAGCAGACCTGCTCCGCGTCGCACGCTCGTTCCCACCGCCATTGTGAATCCTCCCCGACACGACCCTGGAGTCCGATCCTCTCACTTTCCGGCCGGGGTGCACGGTCTGCCGCGCCGGCCCGAACGAGTGGCAACGGGTGACGGCAGGTGACCGGCTTGCCAGTGGCGGGGGGCGGCGGGTTACAGTCGGGGTATGGCGCGCCTCCTCCTTCGCCGCCGCGGCGGGGTCTGACCGACCGGCCCCTCGTCGCGGGTTCTGGCGTGCGCCGGTCTCTCTCGGTCTCGAACCAGCAGACTCGGCCAAGGAGCCACCCGCGATGACCCTCTCTCCCGACGCGTACACCTCGTCGTCCTCCTCGAAGATCCGTACGCCGTCGGTGCCCGCGCCCGCGAGCCAGACGCCGTGGAACACGCAGAAGGGCAGTCATATGCCCTTCGGCCGGTACAAGCCGTTCCACGAGCTGGTGGAGCCGGTGTCCCTGCCGGACCGCACCTGGCCGGACACCCGGATCACCACCGCCCCGCTGTGGTGTGCGGTGGACCTGCGAGACGGCAACCAGGCGCTCATCGACCCGATGAGCCCGGCGCGCAAGCGCCGCATGTTCGACCTGCTGGTCCGCATGGGCTACAAGGAGATCGAGGTCGGCTTCCCGGCGGCCTCGCAGACGGACTTCGACTTCGTCCGCGAGATCATCGAGCAGGGCGCGATCCCCGCCGACGTCCGGATCCAGGTGCTGACCCAGGCCCGCCCCGAGCTGATCGAGCGGACCTTCGAGGCGTGCGAGGGCGCCCACAGCGCGATCGTGCACCTCTACAACTCCACCTCGGTGCTGCAGCGGCGCGTGGTCTTCCGGCAGGACCGCGCGGGCATCACCAAGATCGCCACCGACGGCGCCGAGTTCGTGCAGCAGATCAGCGAGAAGTACCCGGACACGGACTGGCGCTTCGAGTACTCGCCGGAGTCCTACACCGGCACGGAGCTGCAGTACGCCGTCGAGGTCTGCAACGCCGTCTCGGAGATCTGGCAGCCCACGCCGGAGCGGCCGATGATCGTCAACCTGCCCGCGACGGTCGAGATGGCCACGCCGAACGTCTACGCGGACAGCATCGAGTGGATGCACCGCAACCTGGCACGGCGAGACGGCATCGTCCTGTCACTGCACCCGCACAACGACCGCGGCACCGGCGTGGCCGCCGCCGAGCTGGGCTACCAGGCAGGCGCGGACCGCATCGAGGGCTGCCTGTTCGGCAACGGCGAGCGCACGGGCAACGTCGACCTGGTCACCCTGGGGATGAACCTGTTCACCCAGGGCATCGACCCGCAGATCGACTTCTCGGACATCGACGAGATCCGCCGCACCGTCGAGTACTGCAACCAGCTGCCCGTGGCCGAGCGGCACCCGTGGGGCGGCGACCTGGTCTACACGGCCTTCTCCGGCTCGCACCAGGACGCGATCAACAAGGGCTTCGACGCCATGAAGGCCGACGCCGCGGAGGCGGGCCACCCGGTGGACGAGCACCCGTGGGAGGTGCCGTACCTGCCCGTCGACCCGAAGGACATCGGCCGCACCTACGAGGCCGTGATCCGGGTGAACAGCCAGTCCGGCAAGGGCGGCGTCGCCTACATCATGAAGACCGAGCACTCGCTGGACCTGCCGCGGCGGCTCCAGATGGAGTTCTCGAAGGTCGTCCAGGAGGTCACCGACTCGGAGGGCGGCGAGGTCTCCCCCAAGGAGATGCGCGACGTCTTCGAGACCGAGTACCTCACCCGCGAGACCCCGCTCAAGCTGATCCGCCACCGGCTGACCAGCGACGGCGAGGGCCGGGACGAGATCGTCGCGACCGTGCGGGTGGAGAACGACCTGCACGAGATCCACGGCACCGGCAACGGCCCGCTCGCGGCGTTCGTCGACGCGCTGGCCGGGATCGGGTTCGACGTCCGGGTCCTCGACTACCACGAGCACGCCATGGGCGGCGGGGACGACGCCCGCGCCGCGGCCTACGTGGAGTGCGCGGTGGAGGACACCGTGCTCTGGGGCGTGGGCATCGACTCCTCGATCGTGAGCGCCAGCTTCAAGGCGCTCGTCTCGGCGATCAACCGCGCCCTCCGCTGACGACCGAACGAGCGGCACCCTCGTTCACACCTAGTGAGCGAGAGTGCCGTTCGCTCATCGGGTTCTGCTCGCGCCTTCGCTGAAGAAGGCCTGCAGGGTCTGCTCGTCGGTGAGCTCGTGGACCGCGCCGAAGCTCGCGTTCCAGAACGCGCCTTCGCGCGGCTTCCACGGGCCCACGTACGCGTACGGCTGCTCGTGTCCGGCATCGCCGGGTGAGACGCCGTAGGTGACCTCCTCCTTCGCGATCGCGAGATCGAAGTGCTCGGGCCACAGCACGGGCTCGATCGCTGCACCAGGCCCTGCCGCGAACGCCCGCAAGGCCTGCTCGCCGGTGCCGAACCACCCGAGGAGCAGGTCGGTGGCCTCCCGGTCGACGACGATCTCGTCGTCCGGGGAGACGCCCGAGTGGTCGGGGTACACCCCCTCCGGCACCTCGGGCTCCACACCGGCGCGGGCGGCCAGCTCGCGGTAGGTCCCCGCCAACGGGGCTCGTCCGTCCGCCCACACCAGGTCCGTGCCCTCCACCCTGATCGGGCCCGCGACCTGGCCGAACCCGCCCGGCGTCACCCGCAGCCGGATGGTGCCCGCCGCCCGGTGCTGCGGCCCGGCGAGCACCAGCTCGGCGATCCCGTGCAACGCCCGCCGCGTCCCTGAGAGCTCCACGGAGCCGATCCTGCCGCTCAGCGCTTCCTCAGCGGTAGTCACCGGGACGACATCGAGATCCTCTACGGTCGAGACCGTGCCGTTACCGGTGGCTCCCCTGGCCGCGTACGTCTTCCTGCTGGCGTGGTCCGCCGTGCCCTTCGCCCCCGCCGAGCCCGTGCTGCTCGCGGGTGGGGCCTTCGCGGGGACGGGCGGGCTGTTCCTGCCGCTCG
>NZ_JACBXB010000558.1 GCF_013870575.1 Pseudonocardia pini | reverse complement strand
CAGCACGGCCGCCGCGACCGTGCCGACCAGCACCAGCGCCGCGCCGACCGCCCAGAGGCCGGTGTCGTCGGTCGCCGAGGCGGTCAGGCACCAGACCGCGGTAAACGACAGCGGCATCACGGCGCCCACCAGCCGACCCGGGAGCCACCGGGGCGCCAGGATGGCGAGCGCGGCGGCGCTGACCGCGGTCCCCGCGAGCTGCCAGGGCTCGAACCGCAGGCCGCCGGGCACGAGCAGGGCCCAGCCCGTCCAGAGGAACCAGGTGCCCGCGGTGAGCAGGGCCAGCAGCGCCGCACCCGCCCAGCGGGCGCGACCGTGGAGGACTCGCGTCATGACGACCACGGTGCCCCTCGACGGGCTCGCGCGCCTCGGTAGGACTGCGGAACCCTGCCCTGCGCCGCGGGGTCCGTACCGGGAGGTCGGCGGATACGGGCCCTGGACCTCACACCCGGACGGTGAGCACGATCTTGCCGGTGGTGCGGCCCTGCTCGCCGTAGCGGTGGGCCTCGGCCGCTTCGGCGAGCGGGAAGGTGCGGTCGACGAGGATCCGCAGGCGCCCGTCGGTGTACAGCGCGAGCAGCTCGGAGAGCCCCGACCCGCCCGCGCGGACGTAGGCACCGGAGGCGTGCACCCCGCGCTCCCCGGCGGCCTCCAGCGCGGCGCCGACCGCGACCGTCGGCAGGCAGATGTACGTCCCGCCCGGCGCGACCAGGTCGAACGACCGGACCGCGGTGTCCCCGCCGATGAGGTCGTACACGAGGTCGACGGGCTCGATCACCTTCTCGAACGCCTCGCTGCGGTAGTCGACGACCTCGTCGCAGCCCAGCTCGCGCAGCAGGCCGAGCTTCGGCCCGGAGGCGGTGCCGATCACGTGTGCACCCTGTGCCTTGGCGATCTGCACCGCGAGGTGGCCGACCCCGCCCGCCGCGGCGTGCACGAGCACCCGCTGCCCGTCGCGGAGCCCGCCGACGTCCACGAGGCTCTGCCACGCCGTCATGCCCGCCAGGGGCAGGGCGGCGGCCTCGGTCACCGGCATCCCCGCAGGTCGGGCCCGCAGCTGGGCGGCGGGCACGGTCACGTACTCGGCGTAGGCGCCCTCGGGGCTGGGGAACTTCGCCATCCCGAGGACGGCGTCGCCCACCGCGAACCCGGCCGCCTCCGGACCGAGCGCGTCGACCACGCCCGCGAGGTCCCAGCCGACGACGAAGGGCTTGCCGCCGAAGGTCCGCGCGGCGCCGAGGCCGGACCGGGTCTTCCAGTCGATCGGGTTGACCCCCGCCGCCTCGACCCGCACCCGGACCTCGCCGGGCCCCGGGTCCGGGGTCGGGATCTCGCGGAGGGTGAGGACCTCGGGCCCGCCGGTGGACTCGCAGACGATCGCACGCATGTCCCGGAGCCTACGACTGCTACAACCAGGCGCGGTCGACCTCGAGGCCCAGCAGCGCCTTCGCCGCGCCCTCCCACTGCGACCGACCGAAGACCCGGTGCAGCGCGACGGCGTGCAGGTCCCGCCAGCAGCGCTGGATCTCGTCCCCGTCGTACAGCGCCCGGGCGCCCGCCAGCGCGAACGCCTCGTCCACCGCCGCCACCGAGGCCTGCAGGGCAGCGTTGACGGCGAGGGTGAACCGCGCCCGGTCCGCGTCCGCGGGCAGGTCACCGGCCTGCGCGGTGGCCCAGAGCGCCTCCAGCTCGTCGAGCACGTGGGCGCGCGCCGACCGCAGACCGGCCTCGGCCATGCCGATCCGGATCTGGACGTCCTGCTCCTCGGCGATCGGCCCCGGCCCGGAACGCACCTTCGTCCGCGCGAGCTCGCCGACCAGGTCCAACGCGTGCCGCGCGATCCCCAGCGGGAGCCCCACCATCAGCATCTTGATCAGGCTGAAGAACGGCACCCGGTAGAGCGCCGAGTCGACGACGGGCGGCTCGTGGAACGGCATGACCGTGTGCCCCTCGGGCACCAGCAGACCCTCCACGACGACGTCGTGGCTGCCGGACCCGCGCAGCCCCATGGCCCCAGCCCAGGTCGGCACGATGGTCGCGGCCGCGGCCGGGTAGACCGCCAGCCGCCAGTCCGGGCGGCCGGCGACCATCCGGGGACGGGGACCGTCGAACACCAGCACGCCGTTGCAGAACAGCCGGGCGTGCGGGCAGCCGCTGTTGAAGGTCGCGCGCCCGCTCATGCGCAGGCCACCGGGCTCGGGCACCGCGCGGCTCTCGGGGTTGAAGGTGCCGGTCATGGCCCGCTCGGGATGCCCGTCGAGCAGGTCGGCGGCCAGGTCCTGGTCCATCCAAGCCAGGAACGTGCCCGCGTTGCCGATCATGGTCGTCCAGGCCGCCGAGCCGTCCGCGACGGCGAGCGCCTCGACGACGCCGAACATCTGCGGCGGGGCGATCTCGAGGCCGCCGAGGCCCCGCGGCGTCCAGAGCCGGAAGAGACCTGCGTCGGCGATCGCGGTGGCCACGTCCGGGGGCAGACAGGTCAGCCGCTCGGCCTCCGCCGCGCGCTCCCGCAGCAGCGGGGTGAGCGCGACCACGGACGCCAGAGGATCGGTCACGGTCGGTGCGCTCATGGGCACCTCCACTCACGGTCGGTTGCCCCGAGAGAGCCCGCCCGACCACCCCCTGATACGCCGAGATGAACCAGGGTGCTGTCCGGGCGGGCCCGGAACAGCACCCTGGTTCATCTCGGCCGGAAGCCCATCTCGGCCGGCCGGGCGGGAGGCGTCAGGCGTGGACCAGGTCCCCGTCGACGACCGTCGGGTGGCCGTCCCGCTCCCAGTCCAGGAAGCGCTGGGTCTCCACGAGCAGGGCGCCGCCGAGCCAGAGGGCGATGAACCCGTCGTCGATCAGGCCGAAGACCGAGAGCACCGCCTCCGGCACGAGGTCCACGGGCGAGACGAGGTAGGCGACCGCGAGCACGAGCATCGCCAGCCTGCCCCGGGTCAGCACGGAGTACCGGCCGGTGAGTGCGCCCGCGACCATGCGCGGGAGGGCACCGGCCCGGTCGGCGAGACCGGGGGTGCCGGGCTTGCGGCCCTGGACGAGCACGCGGGCCAGTGCGAGGAATGCTGCCCGCTGCCGGAGGCCGCGCGGGCTCGATGTGGTGGTCACGTCCAGTAGAACGCCGGTCGCCCGAATTGCGTTCCTAGCGCCCGATGCGGGATCGGTCACTCGACAGCAGCGACCACAGGACCACGCCGCCGAAGACGACCGCGCCGACCGCCAGCGCCCACGCGAGGAACTCGAACACCGCGCCCACCAGCGAGAACGCCAGGACCACGAGCAGCACCGCACCGATCACCCGCAGCACGCGCACCTCCCGGCCTCCCGACGGACAGCCCATGCTCTCACGAATCGGACGAACAGGACCAGGACGACACGAGTGGGTGATCACGCCGGACCGGCGCAAGATCACGACCGCCCGGCTCGGCGATATGGCCTGACGTGGGACGACGAGAAACTCCTTGCATCGGCGATGCGTAGCGATATATCGTGATGGCACGCGAGCTACTGAGACCGACTCAGGAGGAGGCTCGAGTACCACGAACAGGAGAACGACATGACTGCCACGAACCCCGCATGGGACCCACGCAGCGCACTTCTCGGCGCCCTTGCCGACGCCGACCTCCCGGGAGCCTTCTTCGGCCCCCGCGGTGGCGGCCGAGGCCGCCGCGGCCGCCCGCACGGGCGGCCCCCCTTCGGTCCGGGTCGAGACTTCGCACCCGACCGACCCGACATCACCGTGAACGTCGAGGTGGACGCCGATGGCGGCGAGGGCCCGGAGCGGCTCCGCGGCG
>NZ_JACBXB010000557.1 GCF_013870575.1 Pseudonocardia pini | reverse complement strand
TCGCGGCGAGGTAGGACACGACCTGCCCGAGGACGTACAGGGCCGCCGCGACGACCAGCAGCCGCCAGCCGATCGCGCCGCAGACGCGCAGGGCCCGGGGGACCAGGAGCCGGACGTCGTCGGTCTCCCGGCCGTCCGCGGCGCGACGCGGGCGGGGCGGGTCGGTCACCGCGACCGCCACCGGGACGCGCGGGGTGTGCCGCCGGTGCCTGCAGGCACGGGGAGGGTCGTGGTCACCGTCGGAGGTGCTCCTTGTCGAGATTCACGTCGTCCACGGCCGCACCGTGCGCCGTGCCTGCCTCCCGCCGGGATCAGGAGCGGAGAACGGTGCGCTCCCACGGGGATCCCACCATCCGGAAGGGGGTACCCGGGTCCGCGGACCTCACGCCCGAGTCCGGGCGGATTGTCGCTCACCGGTTTCGCGGAGCGCGCCCCGGCTATCTCGGTGCGGTGACGACCGCGGCTGCCCGCTCGGTCTCGACCTGGCCGTGGGGCCGAGAGGGGCCGGCGCGTGGACCTGCTGGATCTGACGTACGCCCTGGTCGGGGTGGGCGCGCTGTTGGCGGGCCTGCTCCCGCGGCTGCTCGCCCGCCGCCCGCTGTCGATGCCCATCGTGTTCCTCGGCCTGGGCGTGCTGCTGTTCGCGCTTCCGCTGGGCCTGCCCGACCCGGACCCGATCGCCCACCCCGGGGTGGCGGAGCGGCTCACCGAGCTGACCGTGATCGTGGCCCTGATGGGGGCGGGGCTGAAGCTGGACCGGCCGCTGGCCTGGCGGTCCTGGTCCTCGACGTGGCGGCTGCTGGCGATCGCGATGCCGTTGACCATCGCGGCCGCGGCGCTGCTCGGCTGGTGGTGGCTCGGGCTGGCCCCGGCCGCGGCGCTGCTGCTCGGCGCCGCGCTCGCCCCGACCGACCCGGTGCTGGCCTCGGACGTCCAGGTGGGCGAGCCCAGCGAGGACGAGGACGGCGAGGACGAGGTCCGGTTCGCGCTGACCTCGGAGGCCGGGCTGAACGACGCGCTGGCCTTCCCCTTCGTCTACCTGGCGATCACGATCGCGACGGTCGGCGCGACCGCCGCCGGGTTGGGTGGCTGGCTCGCCGAGGACGTGCTCTACAAGGTCGTGGTCGGGGTGGTCGGCGGGCTGGTCAGCGGCAGGCTGCTGGGGCTGCTGTTCTTCCGGCCGCGGTCGAAGGTCCTGCACATGGCCTCGCACGCCGAGGGCTTCACCGCCCTGGCGGCCACGTTCCTGTCCTACGGGCTCACCGAGGTGGCAGGCGGCTACGGCTTCCTGGCGGTGTTCGTGTGCGCGCGCTCGATCCGCGCCGCGGAACGCCGCCACGACTACCACCAGGTGCTGCACGACTTCGTCGAGCAGATCGAGCGCCTGCTGACGGTCCTGCTCCTCGTGCTGCTCGGAGGTGCCGTCGTCCGCGGCCTGTTCGACGCGCTGGACTGGCGGATCGTCCTGGTCGGGCTGCTGATGGTCCTCGTGATCCGGCCGGTCACCGCGCGGCTCGCGCTGTGGCGCGGCCGCGGCGAGGGCCGCGAACGCACGGCCATCGCGCTGTTCGGGATCCGCGGGATCGGCAGCTTCTACTACCTCGCCTACGCGACCTCCGAGGCCGGCTTCACCGGCGTCGAGCAGATCTGGGCCACGGCGGGGTTCGTGGTGGTCGTGTCGGTCCTCGTGCACGGCGTCGCGGCGACCCCGATCATGGCGCGGCTCGACCGGCGCAGGCTCGGCCCCGAGGGGGGCGGGTGACGGGTCCGTTTCGGCGGTGCAGAGGTTGCGGGTCCCGGGCACCCCGCTTACGGTCGGGCCGGTACCTACGCCCCGGACCCCGGTGTAGTCGCGACACCGGAGGGGGATGCCCGAGCTGTCCAGCGGTGGTGACCGGTCCTCCGAGACGGTCGAGGTCTCGGACTGCGGCGGTCTGTGCGATCCCGAACGGCTGTCAGCGCTCGCCGAGACGGGGCTGACCAGCGCGTCCGACCCGACGATGGAGGCGTTCGCCGCGCGGGTCCGCCAGCTGCTCGCGGTGCCGGTGGCCCTGGTGTCGCTCGTGCGCGAGGACCGGCAGGTCTTCCCCGGGATGACCGGGCTGCCCGAGCCGTGGGCGGGTCGGCGGTCGACCCCGCTGACGCACTCGTTCTGCCGCCACGTCGTCACCTCGGCCGAACCGCTCGTCGTCGAGGACGCCCGCGACCACGAGCTGGTGCGGGACAACCTCGCGGTCGCGGAGCTGGGCGTCGTCGCCTACGCCGGGATGCCGCTGACGGACGGGCCGGGCAACGTCCTGGGGTCGCTGTGCGCCATCGACTCACGGCCGCGGAGATGGAGCGGGGACCAGCTCGACCTGCTCCGCGACCTGGCCGCGGCGTGCTCGACCGAGCTGCGGCTGCGGCTCGCGAGGGTCGACGCCGACCGCGAACGCCGCCACCGCGACCAGCTCGACGCGGAGCTGCGGCGCGCGTTCGCCCGGTCGCAGACACTCCTCGAGGCGTCGCAGGCCTTCTCGGCGGCGCTGACCGTCGAGGAGGTCCGGGACCGCATCGGGCTGCTGGTGCACACCGACCTGGCGCCCGACTACGTCGGGCTGAGCCTGCTCGACGACGAGGGTGGGATGCACCGGCTGCAGGACGCGCTGTTCCCGGCGGGGGAGCGGCGGACCCGCTGGGTGCACTACGCCCTGGGCTCGCCCCTGCCCACGGCGACCGCGGTGCGCGAGAACCGGGTCGTGTCCTTCCGCGGCCGGGCGGAGTTCGACGCGGCCCATCCCGAGGCCGAGCGGCGCCTGCACGCGGAGCTGGGCCTGGAGGCGGTCGTCGCCGTCCCGCTGCCGGGACCCGAGGGGCCGGTCGGGGCCTTCGTCCTCGGCTGGCACACCGTCCGAGACGTCGGGCCCGCCGACCAGGTCACGATCACCACGATCGCGGGTTACGCCGCCCAGGCCCTGGCCCGGGCCCGGGTCGTGCAGCTCGAGCGGCAGGCCGCCGTGGCGACCCGGCGGATGTCGGAGACCCTGCAACGCAGCCTGTTGACCCAGCCGTTCGAGCCGGACCACCTGGAGCTGGCCGTGCGGTACGTGCCCGCGACCGCCGACACCCAGGTCGGCGGGGACTGGTACGACGCCTTCCTCCTCCGCGACGGCGCCCTGTCCGTGGTGATCGGCGACGTCGCCGGGCACGACCGGGAGGCCGTCGCCGCGATGGGGCAGCTCCGCAACCTGCTGCGCGGCATCGCCTACAGCCTCGACGCGCCACCGGCCACGATCCTCGGTGAGCTCGACGGGGCGATCCGGCTGCTCTCGGTCGACACCATCGCGACCGCGTTGTACGGCCGGGTCGAGCAACCCGCCGCCCACGGCGCCCACGGACTGCGGCTGTTCCGCTGGACCAACGCCGGGCACCCGCCGCCGCTGCTCGTCGAGCCGGACGGCACGGCCCGGTTGCTGCACACCTCACCGGACCTGCTGCTCGGCGCGCGCCCGGACGCCGCGCGCGCGGACCACACCGCGGACCTGCGGCCGGGCGCGACCCTGCTGCTCTACACCGACGGGCTCGTCGAACGCCGCGGCGCCGACCTGGACGAGGGGTTCGCCTGGTTGGCGCAGGCCGCGGGACGGCACGCCGGTCGGGCCCTGGACGAGTTCTGCGACGCGCTCCTCGACGAGATCGGCGAACGCCGGGACGACGACGTCGCCCTCCTCGCCCTGCGCGCCCACCCCGAGGACCGGCCGCTGCCCCCGGAGGCGCACTAACCGATCTGGACGACGACCACCCCGGCGTCGTCCGCGAT
>NZ_JACBXB010000556.1 GCF_013870575.1 Pseudonocardia pini | reverse complement strand
CGGGGCACCCCGGCCAAGCGCCGCGGCGAGATCCTCTGGGCGATCTCGGACCTCGTCCTGGCGCACGCCGACGAGCTCGCGCGGATCGAGGTGCTGGACAACGGCATGCCGATCGCGATGGCCCGCGGCCTGCTCGACGGGGTCGTCGAGGGGTTCCGCTACTTCGCGGGGGCCTGCACGCGGCTGCACGGCCGCACCGCCGACATGGGCGAGGACCTCGAGTACCACGCCTTCGCCGTGAGCGAGCCGGTCGGCGTAGCCGGTCTCGTGGTCCCGTGGAACGGCCCGCTCGCCAGCCTCGGCAACAAGCTGGCCCCCGCCCTGGCGGCGGGGTGCAGCGTGGTCGTCAAACCCGCGGAGCAGACATCGCTGAGCACCCTGCGGCTCGCCGAGCTCGTGCTGGAGGCCGGCGTCCCGCCCGGCGTCGTCAACGTGGTCACCGGGACCGGCCCGGCGGCGGGTGCCGCCCTGGTCCACCACGACGACGTCGACAAGATCTCCTTCACCGGCTCGCTCGAGGTCGGGCGTGGCATCGTGGCGGCCTCGGCGGGCAACCTCAAGCGCGTCACGCTGGAGCTGGGCGGGAAGTCTCCGGTCTTCGTGTTCGACGACGCCGACCTCGACGCCGCCGTCCCCGTCGTCGGGGCGGGGATCTTCGCGAACAGCGGGCAGGTGTGCTTCGCGGGATCGCGGGTGTACGCCCAGCCGGGGATCGTCGACGACCTGGTGGCGGGCCTCGTCGAGCACGCGAAGGGCCTGCGGGTCGGCAACGGTCTCGACGCCGGGACCCAGATCGGCCCGCTGATCTCGGAGCGACAGCGCGCCCGGGTCCTGGACTACGTCGCGAGCGGGCTCGCCGAAGGCGGTGAGGTCGTCACCGGTGGCGTCGCGTCGGGAGGGGTCGGCTACTTCGTCGAGCCGACGATCTTCACCGGGACCCGCGCGGATATGCGGATCGTCCGCGAGGAGATCTTCGGCCCCGTGCTCACCGTCATGCCGTTCGGCGGGCTCGACGAGCTTCCCGGGATCGGCAACGCCGGTCCGTACGGCCTCGGCGCCGGCTTGTTCACCCGCGACCTCGGCGTGGCCCACCGCGCCGTGCGGCTGCTCGACGCGGGCAACGTCTGGGTCAACTGCTACGGCCGCCGCGACCGCTCGCTGCCGTTCGGCGGGTTCAAGCAGTCGGGGTGGGGCCGCGAGAACGGTCCCGAAGGGCTCGACGCCTATCTGGAGAAGAAGTCCGTCTACCTGCACCTCTGACGGGCGAGCACGCCCCCTGAGAACGGAGACACCATGGACAGCGCCGAACCGCACCTGCCCCTAGCCGGGGTCCGCGTCCTCGACGCCTCGACGGTCATCGCCGCGCCGCTGGCCGCGATGCTACTCGGCGACCTCGGGGCCGAGGTGATCAAGATCGAGCACCCGACACACGGCGACCCCGCGCGACACCACGGCTACGACCGGGACGGCGTGCCGCTGTGGTGGCTCATGTTGGGGCGCAACAAGAAGAGCGTGACTCTCTACCTCGGCAGCGAGGAGGGCCAGGAGATCTTCCGGAGCCTGGCCGCGACCGCGGACGTCGTCGTCGAGAACTTCCGTCCGGGCACGATGGAACGGTGGGGGCTCGGCTACGAACAGCTCGCCGCGGAGAACCCCGGCCTCGTCGTGGCGCACGTCAGCGGCTTCGGCCGCCGCGGCCCGCTGGTGGACGACCCGGGCTTCGGCACCATGGGCGAGACCATGTCCGGCTTCGCCTTCCGCAACGGCGACCCCACGTCGGAGCCCCACCTGCCGCCGTTCGGGCTCGCCGACGGCGTCACGGGCATCGCGACAGCCCTGGGGATCATGACGGCGCTCTTCGAGCGGTCCGCCAGCGGCCGCGGGCAGGAGGTCGACCTCTCCATCATCGAGCCGCTGCTGACGCTGCTCGAGCCCCAGCTCGTGACCCAGGACCAGCTCGGCCGCACCCTCCACCGCACCGGGAACCAGGCCGAGATGAACGCCCCGCGTGGCATGTACCGGACCAAGGACGAGGCCTGGGTCGCCCTCTCGGCCAGCACCGCCGGCACCGCGACCAGTGTGGTCCGTCTGATGGGCGCGCCCGAGCTCGCCGAGGAGCCGTGGTTCGCGCACGCGAGCGGACGCCGCGCCCACACCGACACGATCGACGCCGCGATCGTGCCCTGGTTCGCCGCGCGCACGGCCGAGCAGGCGGTCGCCGACTGCAGGGCCGCGGGCGTGCCCGTCGCGCCGGTCCACTCGGCGGCCGACATCCTGCAGGACCCTCAGTACGAGGCGATCGGGTCCATCGGGACCTTCGACCATCCCGTCCTCGGCCCCGTCCGGATGCCCGACGTGATGTTCCGGCTGTCCCGCACGCCCGGCGCCGTCCGCTGGCTGGGCACCGAGCTCGGACGGGACACCGACGAGGTGCTCACCGGGCTCGGCGTCACGACCGAACGGCTGGCGCGGCTGCGGGCGGCGAAGGTCGTCTGACCGCGCCTCCCGGGCGGGTGCGGCGACCTCGCCGGGTGTGTCTCACGTCGGGGTGAGGTGTCCGCCGACACCTCGATCCGCAGGCCACGGTCGGTATCCGACAGGTCGCCTGGATCCCGTCGTCGTCACCGCGCCCTCGTTCACACCGGGCAGACCCGCTCACTGGTGCACCTTCCTTGTGTCCGGGCCGGCTGAGATGGTTCGGATGCACCACTGGTGGCCACCGGGTGATCGCCCTGCTCGCTTGACCTTCGAAGGTCCACTGTGAGTTCTGCGGGGCCCGGTGGTCCCCGCCACGCCGACCGGCGACAGGGCTGCGCGCCGACGAGCGCCGATCAGTGAGCGACCGGCTGTCGTGTCGGGAACCACCGGGTGCCTACCTGCTGCGGCAACAGACAGGAGGCAACGATGAGTGTCGCGCCGAAGACCCCTCCCTCGCGACCCGCCGAGCACAGCCGCCCGAGCACACCTACCCCGACCAGCGGAATCGACTGGGCCAGCACCGACCACGCCGTCGCCGTCGTCGCTCCCGACGGCACCGCCATGGAGCGGTTCACCGTCACCCACACCCGCCCCGGCCTGCGCGGGCTGTGCCGGCGCCTGCGTCGAGCCGGTGTCACCGAGGTCGGGATCGAACGCGGCGACGGCCCGGTGGTCGAAACACTGCTCGCCGCCGGGTTCACCGTGTTCGTCATCCCACCGCTGCAGGTGAAGAACCTGCGCGGCCGCTACGGCTCGGCAGGCAACAAAGACGACCGGTTCGACGCCTACGTCCTGGCCGACACCGTGCGCACCGACCGACACCGCCTGCGCCCACTGACCCTCGACACCCCGGCCACGATCACCCTGCGCGCGACCTGCCGGGCCCGCAAAGACCTCGTCACCCACCGGATCGCACTGGCCAACCAGCTGCGCGCCCACCTCGCCGTCGCCTTCCCCGGTGCGGTCGGCCTGTTCTCCGACATCGACTCCAAGATCAGCCTGAGGTTCCTGCGGCGCTTCCCCGACCAACAACGCGCGGGACTGCCCAGGGTCTGGCTCTCGGCCAAGCGACTCGCCGCCTGGCTGCACAGCGTCGGCTACAGCGGCCATACCAGCGCCGACACCCTCCACCAACGCCTCGCCGACGCACCCCACGGCCTGACCGGTGACGGCGGTGCCCGAGCTCAGATCACCCTCGCCCTGATCACCGCGCTCGAGGCGATCACCGCCCAGATCCAGGTCCTGGCCGACCAGATCGAGGAACAACTCGCCCTGCACCCCGACGCCGAGATCTTCAGGGCAGCTCCGCCAGGGTCTCGACGGCCTCCCG
>NZ_JACBXB010000555.1 GCF_013870575.1 Pseudonocardia pini | reverse complement strand
AAGCGGTACGCCGACGACGACCTCGGCCTGGAGGTGCTCTGCACGAAGGGCGGAGCGGGCTCGCTCGCGGTCGGCGAGCGGCCGCTCCCGGAGAAGTCCGCCAAGCCGCTGCCCGCCTCCGACTGACCCGCCGCCACCCCTCGGCTGGTCACCCGCCGAGGGGCGCCGCGACGATCCGGCTCGCCACCCTGCTCCGGAACCTCCAGCGCCCCTCCGACCGCACGTAGCGGTCCCGGTGCAGGCCCACCGCGATCGCGGGTGCCCGACCCTCCCGCGCCGCGGTGACGACCGTCCACATCACCTCGCCGCGCGCCGTGTCCCCGTCGATCTCGACCGACGGGGCGGCGGGCACGTGGGCGACGCCGCCGACCGGGGGCAGGGTGCGACGCATCAGGTCCTCGATCCCGGCCCGACCCGCCGCCCGGCCCGCGGGACCCAGGTCCAGCTCGCCGTCGTCGGCGAAGAGGCCCGCGAACGCCGCGAGCTCCCCCCGGTCCAGCAGGGTGCAGTACGCGGTGACCAGCCGACCGATCTCCGCGAGGTCCTCGAACCGGCGGAGCCGGGCCTCGACGTCGCGGGCGAGGGCCTGCCCGGTCACCGCCCCGCCACCGCGACGGGCCTGCGCCCGGCCGCCTCCGCGATCACCCGGAACGCCTCGAGGTTCTCCGCCGGCGGGGCCGCGGCCGTCTGCGGCCCGTACCGCACCACCAGCCCGGTGAGCCCGCAGTCCAGCCAGGGCTGCACGCGTCCGGCGATCCGGTCCAGCGGTCCCACCAGCCAGCCCTCGTCGATGTACTCGTCGGGGACGGCGGCCAGCGCCTCCCGCCACCGGAGGTCGTCGAGCGGCGGCAGCCCGGTCTGCACCCGCCGCTCGGACTCGCTCGGGTCCTGGTCGCTGCGCAGGTCCGCCAGCCGGTCGGCCACGTCGCCGTAGCCTCGCGCGACCATGAAGTCGTGCTGGATCGCGGCCCAGGTGACCGTGTACTCCTTGAACGGCCGCATCGCGGCGCGGACGTCGTCGTCCACCAGGACGTCGACGTGGGCCCAGATCGCGAAGTCCTCGCCACTGCGCCCGGCCCGGTCGAACCCGGCCTGCAGCAGCGGCGCGAAGGCCTTCATCAGGCCCGGGGCGAACAGCGGCGGCAGCCAGCCGTCCGCGATCTCGGCGGCGAGCCGGGTCATCGCGGGGCCCGCCGCCGCGACCAGCACCGGGATGTCCCCCTGCGGGACGAGCCCGATGGGAGCGGGCGGCAGGTTCTGCGCGTCCGACCCGCGGTACGGCGCGGACCACTCCGTGCCGGCATGGTCGAGCGGCTGCCCGGCGAACGCCTGCCGGAGCACCGTCACGTAGTCGCGCATCCGCCCGACGGGACTGCCCCACGCCCGTGAGTGGAAGCACTCGGCGGCCAGCGGGCTCGCGCTGCCCAGTCCCGCCATGACCCGGCCGCCGCCGGTCGCGTGGTTGAGGGTCTGGAAGGCCATCGCGGCCAGGGCGGGCGGCCTGCCGGTGACCTGCGCGATCCGCGTCCCCAGCTTCAGCCTGCTGGTCTGCCCGGCGATGATGCCCAGGGGCACCAGGGCGTCCGAGCCGAAACCCTCCGCGGTGAAGACCGCGTCGTACCCCAGCTCCTCCGAGAGGCGGATCCGCTCCAGGGGGAGTCGGAACCGCGTGTCCTGCCAGCGAACCTCGGTAGCCAGCTCGACCACGTGATCTCCTTCGATCGGCCATGGTGGACGGGACACGATCACCCGGCAGGGGTGCTCGCGGCTCGCGGTGTTGGCGGCCTCGATGGCGCTCTCGATCGCGGCGCCGTCGTCCGTCACCACGACGA
This sequence comes from Pseudonocardia pini, assembly GCF_013870575.1. Lineage (GTDB taxonomy): Bacteria > Actinomycetota > Actinomycetes > Mycobacteriales > Pseudonocardiaceae > Pseudonocardia > Pseudonocardia pini. The sequence continues at coordinate 1,976 of NZ_JACBXB010000555.1, read as the reverse complement.
GGGTCAGCACCCGGCCGAGCGCGAGCACACCGCCCTTCTCGCGCAGCTCGACGAGCTTCTTGTTCACCACGGAGGTGTTGCTCGACGGCAGGTCGACGATCATTCCGAGCTCCTCGTGATCATGGCCGGCGCCAGGTGCGCCCGGTGCGTCCGAGCATCTCGTTGGCCTGTCGGGGGCCCCAGCTCCCGGCGGGGTAGGGCGGCGGACCCTCCGGCAGCGCGTGCCAGTAGTCGATCACCGGGTCGAGGATCTCCCACGAGCGCTCGACCTCGTCGTTCACCGGGAACAGCGAGGGCTCGCCGAGCAGCACGTCGAGGATGAGCCGCTCGTAGGCCTCGGGGGAGGCCTCGGTGAACGCCGTGCCGTAGCCGAAGTCCATCGTGACGTCCCGGACCTCCATCTGGCTGCCCGGCACCTTGGACCCGAAGCGCATGGTCACGCCCTCGTCCGGCTGCACGCGGATGACCAGCGCGTTCTGCCCCAGCTCCTCGGTCATCGTGGAGTCGAAGGGCAGGTGCGGGGCGCGCTTGAAGATGACCGCGATCTCGGTGACCCGGCGGCCGAGCCGCTTGCCCGTGCGCAGGTAGAACGGCACGCCCGCCCACCGCCGGGTGTCGATCTCGCAGGTGATCGCGGCGAAGGTCTCGGTGGTGGAGTTCGGGTCGTAGCCCTCCTCCTCCTTCAGCCCGCAGACGAGCTCGCCGCCCTGCCAGCCGCCCTCGTACTGGCCGCGCGCGGTCGTCTCCGACAGCGGCTGCACCAGCTTGGTGGCGTTGAGGACCTTGATCTTCTCGCTGCGCAGCTCGTCCGAGGAGAACGACGTCGGCTCCTCCATCGCCGTGAAGGCGAGCAGCTGCAGCAGGTGGTTCTGGATGACGTCCCGGGCCGCGCCGATGCCGTCGTAGTAGCCCGCGCGCCCGCCCAGGCCGATGTCCTCGGCCATGGTGATCTGCACGTGGTCGACGTAGTGGCTGTTCCAGATCGGCTCGAACAGCTGGTTGGCGAAGCGCAGCGCGAGGACGTTCTGCACCGTCTCCTTGCCGAGGTAGTGGTCGATCCGGAAGACCGAGTCCTCGGGGAAGACGTCGTTGACGATCGCGTTGAGCTCCTTGGCCGACGCCAGGTCGTGGCCGAAGGGCTTCTCGATGACGACCCGGCGCCACTGGTCCGCGTCCTGTGCGGACAGTCCGGACCGCGCCAGCTGCTTGCAGACGACGGGGAAGGCGCTGGGCGGGATCGAGAGGTAGAACGCGTGGTTGCCGCCGGTGCCGCGGACCCGGTCCAGGTCGCGGACGCATCGCTTCAGACGGTCGAAGGAGTCGTCGTCGTCGAAGGTGCCCTGGACGAACCGGAAGCCCTCCGCGAGCCGGTCCCAGACCTCCTGCCGGAAGGGGGTGCGGGCGTGCGCCTTCACGGCCTCGTGGACGACCTGGCCGAAGTCCTGGTCGTCCCAGTCCCGGCGGGCGAAGCCGGTGAGCGCGAAGCCCGGCGGCAGCAGCCCGCGGTTGGCGAGGTCGTAGATGGCGGGCATGAGCTTCTTGCGGGACAGGTCACCGGTCACGCCGAAGATCACCAGGCCGCAGGGCCCCGCGATCCGCGGCAACCGCTTGTCCCGTGGGTCTCGCAGCGGGTTCACCCAGTGCGCCGTGTTCGCCGGGATGCCCCTGGTACCGCTGGTCATCGCCTCAGACTCCCACTCTCGGGTCCATCGGGTGTGCTCATCCGTCCTCTCGCCCGGCCGGGTCCCCCGGTCGGGGTCGCAGTCCCTGGACCGCCCGGGCCAGCAGGACGAGCCCGGCGACGCGGTCGGTGAGGTGCAGCCGCAGCACGGGGACACCCCGCGCCGCGACCGCGGCAGCGACGGTGCCCGCCTCGGTCAGCGCCAGACTAGCCGGCAGCGGACCCGGATCGGGAACGAGATCGTCCGGCGCGTCCCCGGTGAGCAGACAGAGCACCCCCGGAGGGGGGTCGGCCC
>NZ_JACBXB010000554.1 GCF_013870575.1 Pseudonocardia pini | reverse complement strand
TGGAGCGCGTCGGCCAGGTCGCCGGGACCCGCCGCGGAGCGGGCCGCGCAGAGGATCGTCGCGCCGGACACCCGCACTCCCCTCACCAGGAGCGATGGTCAGACCGGACCATACCGCCGATCCGGGGCCGTTCCGACCGCTCGGCGGAACAGGCAGGTCTGGTCATGTCGGAGGCGCCGGGGTGTCCCTAGCATCGTTCCCGGCGCCAGGGTGCACACCGACGCCGACGACCGTGGGGGGACGAGCGTGCCGCTCTTCGTGATCGAACGGAACTTCGCCGAGCAGCTCGACCCGGACGAGCTCGACCACGAGGGCATCCGCCTGGTCAACGACGAGGCGGGCGTCCGGTGGATCTACTCGTTCCTCTCCGCCGACCGGAAGAAGTCGTACTGCCTCTACGAGGCGTCGGACGCCGACGCGATCCGCGAGGCGGCGGCCCGCGCGGGCATGCCCGCGGACGTGGTCGTGCCGGTCGAGCAGGTCGTCCCACCGGAGCCCGCGGGCCGCTGAGCAGCGGCGGTCCCGCCCACGAAGGGACCGCCATGACCACCACCGAGACCCGCGACATCCTGCCCGAGGACATGCTCGTGCGCTTCGCCGAGCGGGCCCCCGTGCACGACCGCGACAACACCTTCTTCGCCGAGGACTTCGCCGAGCTGCGCTCCGCGGGCTTCCTCGACGTCGCGATCCCCACCGAGATGGGCGGCGGCGGTGCCGGCCTCGACGAGTACTCGCGCCTGATGCGCAGGCTCGGCTACTACGCCCCGGCCACCGCGCTGGCCGTGAACATGCACGTGTACTGGACCGGGGTGGCCGCCGACCTGCTCCGGCAGGGGGACGACTCGTGCCGGTTCCTGCTGGAACGGGCCGCGGCGGGGGAGGTGCTGGCCGCGTTGCACGGTGAGGCGGGCAACGACCTGCCGCTGCTGCTCTCGACGTCTCAGGCCGAACCCGTCGAGGGCGGCTGGCTGGTCAGCGGACACAAGATCTTCGGCAGCCTGAGCCCGGTGTGGACGCTGGGCGGGTTCCACGCGATGGACACCTCGGATCCGGAGGCGCCGCGGATCGTGCACGGCTTCGTCGACCGCGACAACCCGGGCCTGAAGATCGTGGAGACCTGGGACACCCTCGGCATGCGCGCCACGCAGAGCCAGGACACCCTGCTGGACCGGGCGTTCGTACCGGACGAGCAGGTCGCGCTCGTCTGTCCGACCGGCTTCGCCGGCATGGGGCCCTTCCAGGCCTCGATCCTCGCCTGGGCCCTGATGGGCTTCGCGTCCGTCTACCTGGGCGCGGCGCAGCAGGCCTTCCACCTGACGGTCGAGAGTGCGGGCAGGCGAGCCTCGATGGCGTTGCCCTCGGGCTCGATGGCCCACCACCCGGGCGTCCAGCACGACGTCTCCGACATGCGGATGGCCTACGACGCCGCGGAGGCCCTGCTCGAACGGACCACGCAGGACTGGACGAACGGCGTGCCGCACGAGGACTGGCCCGTCCGGCTCTTCAGCACCCGGCAGACCGTCATCAACAACGCCTACGGCATCGTCGACACCGCGCTCGACCTCAGCGGCGGCGGGGGAGCGTTCCGGCGCAACCGGCTGGAGCAGCTCTTCCGGGACGTGCGGATGGGCCGGTTCCACCCCGGCAACTCCCTGCTCGCCCACGAGGTGATCGGGAAGCTCTGCCTGGGTCTCGACCCCGACGAGGGCCCACGCTGGGGCTAGGACCCGACCCCGCACGGCACTCTCGTGCGCGAGGGGAGCACGGGAGTGCCGTCAGCCGAAGCGGCGGGAGGCCTTCGCGAACAGTGTCGGGGCGGCGCCGTGGACCTTCGCGCCCAGGGTGAGCCAGCGGGGCACGACCACCTCGGACGTCCCCCGCCGCACCGCCCGCGCGATCTCCTCGGCCACCTTGTCGCTCCGGACCGGGCGGGGGATCGTCCGCTCGTAGCCGCGCCGGGCGAGGTACGGGGTGTCGACGGCGCCGGGCAGCACCGTCGTCACCCCGACCTCGGGCGCCTCGATCCGGACGGCGTCGGCGAACCCGCGCAGCCCCGCCTTGGTGGCCGAGTAGACGGCCTCCCCGGCCACCCCGAGCGCCGCGATCGACGCGACGAACACCAGGTGCCCGCGCTCCGCCCGCAGCCCCGGCAGCAGCGCCCGAGTGAGCTGCACGGGGGCGCGGAGGTTGAGGTCGATCAGGGCGTCCACCTGCGCGGACGTCATCTCCTCCAGCGGCCCGGCGGCCCCGGTCCCGGCGTTGTGCACGACGAGCGCGGGGCGCCCAGGCAGCCCGTCCAGCAGCGCGTCGACGCCCTCGGCGAGGTCCGCGACCACGGCCTTCCCGCCGGTGCGCTCGGCGACCTCCTGCAGCCGCTCCGGGTCCCGTCCGGTCAGGACGAGCCGGGCGCCGTCCCCTGCGAGGCGCAGCGCCACCGCCCGCCCGATGCCCGACGACGCCCCCGTCACCAGTGCCAGCCGATCCGCGACCTTCACCGCCGCTCCCTCCGACGTGCGTTCAACCCGGTGCCACGTCCGGTCGGGTCCGCCCCGCGGCCGCGTGCTCCGCGTCGAGCTCGTGGAGCAGGTGGGTGCCCCGGACCGTGATGAACGCGATCCCGGCGATCACCACCACGGCGGCCAGGCACTGCCCGGCCAGCAGCGCGGGGGAGGAGTCCAGCCGCTCGCCGAGCCAGAACACGCCGATCAGCACGGCCACCACCGGGTCCACGCTGGTGATCACCGCGACCGCGGGCGAGACCAGTCGCCCCTGCTGGAACGTGTTCTGCGACAGCAGGAACCCGATCGGCCCGACGATGCACACGGCGTAGAGCGTGACGTGCTGGAAGGGCTCGAGCAGACCGATCCGCAGCTGCCCGGTGAGGACCTTCATCAGCCCCGCGGTGACGCCGTAGAGGATGCCGGTGGCCAGCGCCAGCGCCAGCACCCGCGACTGGTGCTGCACGGTGGAGGAGAAGAGCAGGCACGCCACCACCACCGCGGCGAGCCCGATCGCGAGCGGCATCCCCGCCCACATGTCGATGTGCTCCTCCTCCGACGGGAGGGGCCGGGCGAGCAGCAGGAACGCCGCGACCCCGGCGGCGCACAGCAGGGCGCCCAGCAGGATCAGCGGGTCCGGCCGCCGCCGGGACATCAGGGAGGAGAAGGCCGCGGCGAACACCACCCCGGTGACCAGGAGCGGCTGCACCACCGCGATGGCCCCGAAGGCCAGTGCCACGAGCTGCAGGACCAGGGCGACGATCGTGGCCAGCAGGCCGAGCAGCCACATCGGGCGTCGCAGCAGGGTGGTGATCAGCCGCGGGTTCAGCGTGCCGGTCGTCTCCACCTCGTGCGTGGCGCGCTGCTGGGCCGCCGTCGCGAGCCCGAACCCGGCGGCGCCGAGGACGGCCGCGGGCACGGCGATCAGCATCTCGCCGTCCATGCTCATCCCCTTCACCCCCGCTCGACCCGCATGGATCACCGCTCCACGGGTTGCATACTCCTCAACGACCGGACGATGCCACCCGGTATTCCCTCGATCTCGGGAAGTATCGCGGGATCCGCGGTGATCCCGACGCAGGTGAAGCGCCCCCAGTTCAGTGCTCCCACGGCCAGCCCGACGCCCGCCGCCAGCGGCAGCACCGGCTGCACCTCCCGGATCAGCCCGCCCCGGATGTGCAGCGGCCTGCGCGCCCCGGGCATCACCGACGCCAGCATGTGGAAGAACCGCCGCCCGTAGACGACCCGGACCAGCGGGGCCTGCAGCCTCCCCGGGAGGAGCCGGACGAGGAAGAACGACACCATCGCCAGG
>NZ_JACBXB010000553.1 GCF_013870575.1 Pseudonocardia pini | reverse complement strand
TCGCCGCGCTTGGCCGTGCCGGTCCGGGTGACCCCGACCCGCACGGCCAAGCGGGTCGGGGTCACCCGGACCGGCTCGTCGTCCTCGTCCTCGGCGTCCTCCACGACCTCGCCGTCGACGGGCTCCTCGCCGTCCTCGATCTCGGCGACGGTCCCCGCCTCCAAGGCCTCGATCCGCTTGCGCAGCGCGCGGTTCTCCTTCGCCAGGTCGGGCTTGCCCGAGCTCAGGCTCGGGTCGTTCTCCCACCAGTCGATCCCCATCTCCCTGGCCTTGTCGACCGAGGCGACGAGCAGTCGGATCTTGATCGTGAGCAGCTCGATGTCGAGCAGGTTCACCCGGATGTCCCCGGCGATCACGATCCCCTTGTCGAGCACGCGTTCCAGGATGTCGGCCAGGTTGGTCGACTCCTGACGGTGCTGGTCCGGCGGGCGCGCCGTCCTGCCGGGTACCGGAAGTCCTCCGGAGGTCATCGTCCTCCCTTGTTCATCGTTCCGCGGCCGTAGCGGGCCGTGCGGCGGTAGCCGGTCAGGTCACCGTCCGCGTCGATCTGCACCTCGAACAGGGCGAGGATGTCCGCCGAGTCCGGGATGCGCCGGGTCTCCACGACCTCGACCCCGACGACCCAGCCGTCGTCGCCGCTGCTCTCGATCGACACGACGCTCTCCAGCTCGCGGCCCACGAGCGTCACGAGCTGCTCGGCGGCCTGCCGGGCGGCCACGACCGGGAGCTTCTTCCGCCTGCTCCCCTCGCGGTGCCCGTTCTCCGCGGGCTCGGGTTGCTTCGGCTTCGCCCGCCTGGCCCGGCGCGCCGGAGCGGCGCCCGCCCCGGGATCCTCCCGGGTCGGGCGCCGCCTCCGCGCGGGCCGACCGTCGTCCGTGTCCGGCGCGTCACCGTCGGCCACGTCGTCGGCCACGTCGTCCGTCACGTCCTCGTCCACTGGCTCCACTCAGCTCCGGCGCACCATCAGCCGTTGCAGCAGCTCGTTCTCGAGCTCCGTGCACTCCTGCTCGGACAGCTCACCGCTGCGGCGCGCCTGGTCGACGCGGTCGAGCTCGACCCGGATCCGAGCCGGGTCGTAGTACTGCTCCTCCGCCTGGCCCTGGATCTGCTCGGCGAGCCACACCACGCCACGAACCGGCGCGAGCGGCAGACCGAGCAGACCTGAGAAGAGCCCCATGATGGATCACTCCGTCCGGTCGTCCTGCGGGATGAAGTCGTACGGCGCGAGCGGACCGAGCAGCCGCAGGCGCAGCCACTCGGAGGTGTCCGCACCGAGCTCCTCGACCGCGTCCTCGAACTCCTCGGCCGCCTCGCGGTCGACGAGGAACGCCGCGTTGACGACGTCCTCCGGCTGCGTCGGGGTGGTCGCCGAGACGTCCACGGCGTACTCCCCGATCCGCTCGAGGACGTCCGCGGCGTCGACGTCGCGGCGCTGCTCGAGCGCCTTGACGATGCGCTCGCCCAGCTCCACCCGGTCGTAGTAGGCGGCGTCCTCCGGCAGCTCCCGGATCCGTTCGTGCAGCTCCCGGATGCCGGCGTCCTCCTCCACGATCTCGCGCAGCAGGACGTCCTGCTCGTAGGTGCCCTTGAGGGTGTACTGGATCTTGCCCTCGAGCTGCTCCAACGCCCGCACGAACTGGTCGTGGTGCGGCGCCAGCAGCTCCTCGACCACACCCTCCTCCTCGACGACGGCGGGGAACCGCATCGGGAGGACCGTCGTGACGGCGGCGACCGCGTCGACCACCCCCTCGTGGGCGACCAGGTCGTCCCGGGTGCCCAGCGGCCGGTCCAACGGCACGTCGCCGACGATCGCCGCGACCGACTCGTGCGCGATGGTCGTGACCTTCCCCGACGGGCCGAGCCCGACGAGGTCCTCCGGCAGCTCGGCGTCCGCCGAGACCAGTCCGTACACGTACGTGGCGCTCACCCCTCACGCTCCCGGGTCCGCTGCCGTGGCCGCCGACGCGGTGCCTCCTCGCGCTCCTCGTCGTTGCCGCCCAACAGCTCGCCGACCTTGTCGACGGCGGCGTCGAGGACCCCGCTCGTCTTGCCCTTGGCGCCGCCCTCCATGATCCCCTGGGTCAGCTCGGTGATGTCCTTGCCGCCCTTGCCCGCCCCGTACAGGTCGAGCCGGTTGGTGGCCTCCGCGAACCGCAGGAACGTGTCCACGCTGGCCACCACGATCCGGGCGTCGATCGTGAGGATCTCGATCCCCACCAGCGACACGCGAACGAAGACGTCGATCACGAGACCCTTGTCCAGGATCAGTTCGACGACGTCGGCCAGACCGCTGCTACCGCCACCGCCCGAGCCGCCGCCACGATCGACGTGGCCGCCGCCCTGCGTCTGCGTCGCGAGCGTCATCGGTCATCGACTCCTTCCACCGGCCGCGGCCGGCTGTCGACGGGCGGACCGGCGCCTGCGCGGCGCGGGTGCCTCCTCGGGCTCCTCCTCGGGCTCCTCCCCGACCTCGTCGGCCTCCTCGTCGTCCGCCTCGTCCACGGGCTCGTCGGCGTCCTCGGCCTCGTCCTCGGCCTCGTCCTCGGCCTCGTCGTCGTACTCGTCGGCCTCGTCGACGGGCTCGTCGTCCGCCTCGTCCGCGGGCTCGTCCTCGTACTCGTCGGCCTCGTCGTAGTCGGCCTCGGCGTCGGCGGGCTCCTCGCCGTCCTCGGCCTCGTCGTACTCGGCGGCCTCGGTGTCGTCGGCCGCGTCGTCGGCTCCGTCGTCGGTGGAGTCCTCGGCACCCTGCTCGGCGCCCTCCTCGCCCTCCTCGGCGGCCTGCTGCTGCTCCTCCTCGAGGGCCTCCTCGTGGGTCTTCGTGACCTCACCCTCGTGGATCTCGCCGCGCCAGCCCTCGACGTCGTCGGGGTGCAGCAGGACGGTCGCCATCGCGTGCCGCCGGAAGTGCTTGAACTCCAGTCGCGCGCGCCGACCCTGGGCCCGCCAGATGTTGCCGGTCCGCTCGAACAGGCCCTGCGGGAAGTACTCCAGGACCAGCAGGACCTTCGTGGCGTTCGGCCCCAGCTCGGTGAAGCTCACCGCGCCGTCGACGTGGCCCTTGGCGCCCTTGGACTTCCACACGATGTGCGAGTCCGGCACCTGCTCGATGATGGTGGCCTCCCACTCGCGGTGGGACAGGAAGATCTGCGCCTTCCAGGTGCTCTTCTCGTCGGAGACCTGGTCGACGCTCTCGAGCTTCTTCATGAAGCTCGGGAAGTCGCCGAACTGCGTCCACAGGTCGTAGCAGGTCCGCAGCGGCAGACCCACGTCCAGGTCCTCGACGATCTGGGTCACCTTGAGCTTCTTGCCGCCCTTGCCTCCACCACCGCCGGAGTCGTCGCCCCCGCCGCCGAACAGACCGGTGACCTTGTCCTTCAGACCGGAGAAGAACCCGCCGCCGGAGTCGTCGCCGTCGGAGTCGTCGCCGTCCTCGGCGTCGTCGTCACGGTCGGAGTCGTCGTCGGAGTCGGCGTCGGAGTCGTCGTCCTTGCCGGTCAGGGCCGACTTCAGGCCCTGACCGCCGTTCTCGCTGACGTCGGTGAGCCGGTCGGTGAGGCCGCTGACCCGTTCGGTCGCCGCCTCCGCGGCGCGCTGCACCAGCATCGAGAGCAGCTTGGAGCCTGCGTCCTTGAGCGCGTCCGTGGGGACCGCGTCGGCGAGCTTGCTCGTCGCCTCAGGCATCGCTGGACCTCCGGCGTCCCTTGCGGGCCGGTGCGGCCTTGGCCGCCGTGCCGGTGGCCTTCGCCGCCGTGCCCGGCGCCCCCTCGTCGGCGGCGGCGAGTGCCGCACAGAAACCCGCGTTGCCGCCGCC
>NZ_JACBXB010000552.1 GCF_013870575.1 Pseudonocardia pini | reverse complement strand
TCCGGGGTGATCGCGGCGATCCGCGCGGGCAGCTCGGTGGCGATCTCCGCCCGCCCGTAGAGCAGCTCGCGGGCGCCGAGCCCGAGCATCCGGTACATCACCCGGTCGTCCTCGTGGTGCAGTGCCGCCGCCCAGCGCGCGGACTGGCGGGCCAGCTCGTCGATGCTCGGGCCCTCGGCGGCGAGCTTGTCCAGCTCCTCGTCGATCGCGCCGAGCACGCGGTCCGGGTCGACCGAGCCGGGGTGTACCGCGGTGATCGTGAACGTGTCCGGGTCCCGCGCGTCGAGCGGGCCGCCCATCAGGCCGTTGCTGGCGCTGATGTCGGTGACCAGCCCGTCCGCGTGGACCAGCCTGCGCTGCAGCCGGGCCGCCTCGCCGTCGCCGAGGACGGAGGCGAGCAGGGCGTGCGCCAGGTACTCGTCCAGCTTCGTGCCCGGGTCCGGCACGCGGTAGCCGACGGCGAGGGCCGGCATGGGGGCGTGCGCATCCGGAACGGCCTCGCGGCGCTCCCCGCTCGGGATCGGTTCACCGAAGCTCGGGCGCACCGGGGTGGGCCGCTCGGGGATGTCCCCGAAGTGCTTCTCGATCAGGGCCAACGTGCCGTCCACCCCGTGCTCCCCGAGGTCCCCGTGCACGGTGACCAGGGCGTTCCCGGGGGCGTAGAAGGTGTCGAAGAACGACGCGGCGTCCTGCAGCGTGGCCTGCTCGAGCTCGCTGAAGTCCCCGTAGCCGTTGTGCGCGTTGGGGAAGGTGTCGTACAGCACGGGCGGGAGCAGGATCCACGGGAAGCCGCCGTACGGCCGGTTCAGGACGTTGAGCCGGATCTCCTCCTTCACCACGTCCACCTGGTTGCGCAGGTTCTCCTCGGTGAGCATCGGCGCCCGGAGCCGGTCCGCCTCCAGGAACAGCGCGCGCTCCAGCGCGGCGCCGGGCAGCACCTCGAAGTAGTCCGTGTAGTCCTGGTGGGTGGAACCGTTGAACACCCCGCCCGCGCCCTGGACCTGCCGGAAGTGCGCCAGCTTCTCCAGGCTCTCGCTGCCCTGGAACATCAGGTGCTCGAACAGGTGCGCGAAGCCGGTGCGCCCCTCCGGCTCGGAGCGGAACCCGACGTCGACATGGACCGACACCCCCACCACCGGGGTGGCGGGATCCGGCACCACCAGGACCCGGAGGCCATTGGGGAGCGTGGCCCTGTGCAACTCGAGTTCCGACACGACCCGACCCTATCCCCGGGGGCGGACGACCCGCCGGGTGATCGCGGCCTCCCGGCTCAGTTGTCCACAGGCGGGAGGACGACGAACTGGCGGAGCGCGAGGTCGGTGTACGTCACCGGGCCGCGGGGCCCGGGCGTGTGGTCGACGTTGATGCCGGTCTCGGGCAGGCCGAGCAGCTTGAAGCCGTCGAGCAGGCGGGTCGGTGAGTTCCAGAACACGCCGGTGCCGGTGTAGGCGTCGATGAAGCGGTGCGCGACGGCCTCGTCCTCCGCGCAGACGCACGCGGCCAGCCCCGAGGTCTCCCGCGCCGCCGTCAGCGCCGCCTCGACCGCCCCGTCGACGGGCGCGACGGTCACGTGGGCCTCGTTGCCGGAGTCCAGGGCCCACTCGTGGCCGAGGGGATGCTCCTGCGGCGGCAGGCTCAGGGTGATCCCCCGGTCCCGCAGCACCTTCTCCGCGACCGGCAGCAACCGCTCGTACACCGGCCGGTCGATGAGGAGCAGGTTCAGCCGGTTGCACACGCCGAGCCGGTCGGTGGAGTCGTGCACCAGGCGCTCGACCACGGACTCCTCGGCGCTCGAGTCGAGGTAGAGCACGCCACCGCCGTCGGCGTGGGCGAGGACGCGCGTGCCCGCGGCGGCCCCCAGAGCGGACAGCTTGCGGGTGACCTCACCGCTGCCGCGGACGACGACCAGCGGCACCAGGTCCGGCAGACCCACCAGCGCCTCGGCGCCCGCGTGCCCGGGGAGCGGGACGAGCTGCACGGCCGCGGCCGGGATGCCGTGCTCGGCCAGCGCGTGCGCGATCACCAGCTCCACCAGCGCCGTGGCGCTGCCCAGTGCGGCCGAGCCGGTCCGCAGCACGGCGGCGCTGCGGGCCTTGAGGACCTGGGAGGCGACGTCGACCGTCACGTTCGGGCGGGCCTCGAACACCGCGCCGATCACACCGACCGGGATGCTGCGCTCGAACACGCGCTCGCCGGAGGGCAGGTCTCGCACGAACCGCTCGGTGGGCGGCTCGGGGGTGTCGGCGAGCACCTCGAGCTGGGTCGCCATGTCCGCCAGGCGCTCCGGGGTGATCCGGAGCCGGTCCAACAGGCCGGCCGCCATGCCGTTCGCGGTCGCCGTCTCGACATCCGCGGCGTTGGCGGCCAGCAGCTCCGGCGCCTTCTCGCGCAGCAGGAGGACCTGGTCGGCGAAGGAGGCGGCGACGGGATCGTGGGTCACCATCACCACGGTCTGCCCCAGCTCGCGGACCGACCAACGCAGCAGCGACAGCAGCTCGTGGCCGGAGGCGGTGTCGAGGTTGCCGGTCGGCTCGTCGGCCACCACCAGCTCGGGTCGGCCGAGCAGCGCCCGCGCGACGGCGACCCGCTGCTGCTGGCCGCCGGAGAGCTCGTCGGGCCGGTGGTCGAGGCGGTCGCCGAGGCCGAGGACGTCGACGAGCGCGGTCCGCCACCCGGGGTCCGGTGTGCGGTTCGCGAGCCGGGCCGGGAGGTCGATGTTCTGTGCGGCGGTGAGCTGCGGGAGCAGGTTGAACGCCTGGAACACGAACCCGATGCGGTCTCGGCGCAGCCGGGTCAGCGCGGCGTCGGACAGGGCGCCGAGGTCGGTGTCGCCGAGCAGCACCCGGCCGCTCGTGGGGGTGTCCAGGCCCGCGAGGCAGTGCAGCAGCGTGGACTTGCCGGAGCCCGATGGGCCCATGATCGCGGTGAAGCGGCCCGCGGGGAGCGCGACTGTCACACCGTCGAGGGCCCGCACTGTCGCGGGGCCCGAGCCGTAGGTCTTCACGAGGTCGACAGCGCTGAGAGCACGTTTCGTGCGCTCAGCGCTGTGCATCCCGCCGCCGAGAGCGCTGCTGGCACGTTTCGTGCGCTCAGCGCTGTGCATCCCGCCGCCGCTCATCGCTCCTGCCGATCGGCGACGAGCTCCAGCACCGGCAGCGCGGCCATGACGACGAGCGCGACGATCCCGAGGACCCAGGCCCCGGTCAGCACGATTCCCATGCCCGGAACGATCTCCCGCGAGCCCGCCGCCGAGCACCACGCCGGTGAGCAGCAGCGGGCCTGCCGCCCGGGCGACCGAGCTGCCCATCGCGAAGAAGCCCTGGTACTGACCCTGCCGCCCCGCCGGGGCGAGGTCGAAGGACAGCTGCCAGCCGCCCGCGGAGAGCAGCACCTCGCCCAGCACCTGGAGCACCGCCGCAGCGAGCAGGACCGCCCCGGCGACCCACGGCGACGCTCCCAGCGCCGCCGCCGCGAACGCGCCGCACGCGGCGAGCAGCAGGATCCCGGCGCGGCGGACGGCGCGGCCCGCGCTCGGCACGTCGCGCACCCCGCGACCGGCCCGGACCTGCAGCAGGACCACGCCCGCGGTGTTCACCACGAACAGGCCCGCGATGGTCCACCCGGGCGCCGCGGTCCGGGTCGCGATCCACAGCGGCGCGACCACGCTGAGCATCGGCATGTAGAGCAGCAGCACACTCTGCAGCAGCGTGACCAGGGCGAACGGGCCGTCGCGGAGCACCTCGGAGCGCGCGGGGCCCGAGGTCGCGGGCCGGGTGGGGGCGGCCGGGAGGGTGCGCAGGACGAGGGCCGCGA
>NZ_JACBXB010000551.1 GCF_013870575.1 Pseudonocardia pini | reverse complement strand
GCCGCGACGTCCTTCAGCGTGGGCCTGCGCGACATGCGCCCGATCTAATCAGGCACCAGCTCCAGCTCGCCGGTGAGCCGCACCCGGTGCGCGCCGTCGCCCGCGAGCAGGACCTTCGCCAGCTTCCGCTCCACCTCGCGCGCGATCACCCGGCGCAGCGGCCGCGCCCCGTACTCCGGCCGGTGCCCGAGGTCCGCGAGCCGGTCCAGCGCCGCGGGCTCCACGACCAGCTCGATCCCCTTCGCGGCGAGCCGCTCCCGGGTGCCCACCAGCATCAGCTCGGCGATCTCCCGGATCTCGCCGCGGGACAACGCGTCGAACACCACGACGTCGTCGATCCGGTTGAGCAGCTCCGGCCGCAGCCCCCGCCGGACGGCGGCCAGCACGACCTCCTCGTCCGCCCCGGCGAGCACCTCGGCGGCCCCGAGGTTGCCGGTCAGCACGACGAGGACGTTCCGGAAGTCCACCGTGCGGCCGCGGGCGTCGGTGAGCCTGCCGGCGTCGAGGACCTGCAGGAGCACCGAGAGGACCTCGGGATGGGCCTTCTCGATCTCGTCGAGCAGCACGACGGTGTAGGGGTTGCGCCGCACGGGCTCGGTGAGCTGTCCCGCGTCCTCGTGCCCGACGTACCCGGGCGGCGCCCCGACCAGCCGGGTCACCGCGGCCCGGTCCGCGTACTCGGTCATGTCCAGCCGCACCAGGTGCTCGGCCGACCCGAACAGGACCGCCGCCAACGCCCGGGCGAGCTCGGTCTTCCCCACGCCGGTCGGCCCCACGAACAGGAACGACCCCGCGGGCCGGTCGGGTCCGGAGAGGCCCGCGCGGGAGCTGCGCACGGCGTCCGCGACGGCCTCGACCGCCCGGTGCTGCCCGACGACCCGCCGGTGCAGGTGCGCCTCCAGCTCCAGCAGCCGGACCCGTTCCGACGCCGTGAGGTCCGCGACCGGGATGCCTGTCCGGTCCGCGACGATCTCGGCGATCTCGCGCGCGGTGATCTCCCCCGGTGCGCCGCCGGTGTCCAGGACCAGCCGCTCCAGCTCGCGGTCGAGCATCGCGACCCGCTCCGCGTCGTCGGCGTCGGCGGCCACCTCGCGGGCCCGGACCAGCTCCTCGACCTTCCTGTCCGGCTCCGGAGCACCCCGCATCCCGGACCGGGCCGCGGCCCGGTCCACGAGGTCCACGGCCTTGTCCGGCAGGAACCGGTCCCGCAGGTAGCGCACGGACAGCGCGACGGCCGCGGTCAACGCGCCGTCGGTGATCCGGACGTGGTGGTGCTCCTCGTACCGGGGCCGCAGGCCGCGCAGGATCTCGAGGGTGACCTCGGCGGTGGGCTCCGGGATCCGGATCGCCTCGAACCGGCGGTCCAGCGCCGCGTCCCGCTCGATGTGGCGGCGGTGGTCCTCGGGCGTGGTCGCGCCGACGAGCTGCAGCTCACCGCGGGCGAGGGCGGGCTTGAGGATCGCGGCGGCGTCCATCGCCTGGTCCCGGGCGCTGCCCGCCCCGACGAGCAGGTGGATCTCGTCCACGAACACGACCAGCCCACGCCCCGCCGCGACGATCTCGTCCACGACGGCGGTGAGCCGCTCCTCGAACTGCCCGCGGTACTGCGTGCCCGCGACCATCCCGGCGAGGTCGAGGGCGACCACCCGGGCGTCCCGCAGCGCGACCGGCACGTCCCCCGCGACGATCCGCTGGGCGAGCCCCTCCACCACGGCGGTCTTGCCGACGCCGGGCTCCCCGACGAGCACGGGGTTGTTCTTCGTGCGCCGGGCCAGCACCTCGGTGATCTGGTCGATCTCGCCGTCCCGCCCGACGACGGGGTCGAGCTTCCCGGCCCGGGCCGCGGCGGTGAGGTCGTGGCCGTACTTGTCGAGCTGCCGGGTCCGGGGCCGGTCCCGGCGGGTGGTGCCCTGCTCGCGGTCGGCGTCGGTGTCCTCGTCGGGCAGGCCGAGGCCGTTCACCAGCCCGCGCAGCAGGCCCTCCAACGGGCCGAGCGGCCCACCCTGGCCGAAGGGGTCGTCACGGCCTCCGAACGGATCCTGCGGCACGACGCCTCCCGGGGTGAGTCCTCCTCCGTTGTACCCGTTCTCAGCCCGGGGTCACCGGCAGCCGGGTGACGCCGTGCACGAGCACACTGCGCCGGTAGGCCAGCTCGGCGGGGTCGACGGCCATCGCGAGGTCGGGCCGCATCGCGAACAGGGTCTGCAGCGCGACCTGTCCCTCGATCCGGGCGAGCGGGGCGCCGAGGCAGTGGTGCAGGCCGTAGCCGAAGGCGACGTGCCCGCGGTCGTCCCGCGTGACGTCCAGGGTGTCCGCCTCGGCGAACCGCTCGCCGTCCCGGTTGGCGGCCGACAGCGCGAGGATGACGACGGCCCCCTCCGGGATGGTCGTGCCCGCGATCTCGACGTCCTCCGCGGCGAACCGGACCGGGGTGTTGGTGACCGGGGAGTCCCAGCGCAGGAACTCCTCGACGGCGGTGGGCCACAGCTCGGGCTTCTCCGCGAGGAGCGCGCGCTGCTCGGGGTGGGTGAGCAGGCCGAGCACGCCGTTGCCGATCAGGTTGACCGTGGTCTCGTGACCCGCGATGAGCAGCAGCATGCCCATCGCGACCAGCTCCTCCTGGGAGAGCGCGTCGCCCTCGTCGGAGACCTGGGTCAGCGCGCTGAGCAGCGCGTCGTCCGGCTCGGCGCGCTTGCGCTCCACGAGCTCGGCCAGGTAGCCGCCCAGCTTCTGGGCCGCGGCCGTCTTCTCCTCGTTCGGCGACTCGTCGATCATGGTGGAGGACCAGCGGCCGAAGTCGTCCCGGTCCTCCTCGGGCACGCCGAGCAGCTCGCAGATCACGCGCACCGGGAGCAGGAAGGCGTACTGCGCCATGAGGTCCACGGTGCCGGTGGCGGGCAGCGCGGCGACGAGCTCGTCGGCGATCTGCTGCACGCGCGGGCGCAGCTCCTCCATCCGCCGGACGGTGAACGAGCGGCTCACCAGCTTGCGCAGCCGGGTGTGGTCCGGCGGGTCCATGAGCAGCATCATCGGGGTCGGCGCGGCGGGCATCGCGGCGCGCTGGTCCGCGGGGAGCGTGTAGCGCCAGTCCTTGGACAGCCGGTCGTCGACGAACGCGGCGCGGACGTCCTCGTAGCGCGTCACGATCCACATCGGACCCTCGGGGAGGTCGAGGCGGCGGACGGGCTCCTCCGCGCGCAGCTCGGCGAGGGCGGGGTAGGGATCCGCCCAGTAGGACCCGTCGAACAGTGCGCGGCCGGTGGTCGTGGTGGTGGACGCCATGGCCCCATGGTGCCGCATGAAGTCAGCGCCCGCTTACAAGCGGGTGGGCGAGACCCGCTCCGGCGCGACGGGGATGTCCGCGGGCACGGCGTCGCCGCTCACCACCGCGGCGCCCAGGGCCGCGAGAGCGGGTGCGGACTCGATCCCCGAACCGCCCTGACCGGCGAAGAAGTGGAAGCCGGGATGCTCCGGCCTGCTCCCGACGACGGGGTCGCGGTCCGGCGCGAAGGTCCGCAGGCCCGCCCACGCCGTCCGGATCGAGCGGAGCCCCAGGTGGAGGACGTCCTCGGTGCGTTCCAGGGCCAGGGCGACGTCGAGCTCGTCCGGCCTGGCGTCCCCCGGCCCGACCGGCGTCTCGTCGTTCGGGGAGATCATCAGCGCCGCGCCCTCGGGCTTGACGTAGAAGCGCTCCCCCGCGTCGATCAGCATCGGCATGCCCGGCGGCACGGCGCAGGGGGCGATGGCGAGGGTGCGGCGGTAGGGCTGCAAGTCCGCGTACTGCCGGTACACGCCCACTCCGCGTCGGGTCGGCT
>NZ_JACBXB010000550.1 GCF_013870575.1 Pseudonocardia pini | reverse complement strand
CGGAGCACGTGCCACAGCAGGGCGATCCGGCGGACCGTCACCGCGCCACGGTCGCGCGCAGCCTGCGCGTCATGTGTGTCGCGGACTGCGGCCTGCCCCAGAGCCAGCCCTGGCCGTACCGGCAGCCCAGCCCCGTGAGCACGGCCGCCTGCGCCTCGGTCTCGACGCCCTCGGCCACGGCGGCCAGCCCGAACGCGTCGACGACGGCGAGGATGGCCGCCGCGACCCCGTGCTGGTGGGGGTCGGTGTCCAGGCCGGTGACCAGTGAGCGGTCGATCTTGATGAGGTCCACGAAGAGCCGCCGGACGTAGGTGAGCGACGAGCACCCGGTGCCGAAGTCGTCGATCGCCACCCCGATGCCCGCGGCCCGCAGCGCCTCCATCGACTGCAGCGTCTGGGCGTCCTCGCCCATCATCTGGGTCTCGGTGACCTCGAGCATCACGGCCCCGGCGGGCACCCCGTGCCGGGCGAGGCACTCGGTCACGGTGTCGGCGAAGCGCGGCGACCGGAACCCGGCGGGCGAGATGTTCACGTGCAGCCCGAAGGGCCGGTCGCCGAGCACGCCCGCGCGCCATCGGGCGAGCTGTGCGACGGCCGTGTCGAGGACCCAGGTGTCCAGCATGCCGACCAGCCCGGTCGCCTCGGCCACGGCCACGAACTCCTCGGGCGGCAGCGGCCCCCGTTCGGGATGGTGCCAGCGGGCGAGCGCCTCCACCCCGGCCAGGCTGCGGTCGGCGAGCTCGACGATCGGCTGGTAGTGCACCCGCAGCTGGTCGGTCGCGAGGGCCGCCCGGAGGTCCTCGGCGAGCCGGACGCGCGAGAGCGCCGCCGCGTGCATCGCGGGCTCGTAGATCTGGACCGTCCCGGGCGCGGTGGCCTTGGCCGCGTACATCGCGGTGTCGGCGTCTCGCAGCAGCGTGTCGGCCGACTGGCCGCGCGTGGAGAAGCAGACACCGATGCTCGCGCCGACCCAGCACGCGTGCCCGCCCGCGAGCACCGGGTGTTCGAGTGCCGACCGGATGCGGTCGGCCACCTCCAGCACCCGTTCGACCTCGCCGTCGAGCACCACGAGGGCGAACTCGTCGCCGCCGAGCCGCGCGACGGTGTCGGTGTCGTGCACGACCCGCCGCAGCACCTCGGCGACCTCGACGAGCAGCAGGTCCCCGGTGCCGTGCCCGAAGGTGTCGTTGACCGCCTTGAAGCCGTCGAGGTCGACCACCAGCACGGCGGGCGGGGCGGCGCCGTGGTCCGCGTGGGCCATCGCCTGGGCGATCCGGTCGCCGAGCAGCGAGCGGTTCGCCAACCCGGTCAGCGGGTCGTAGAGCGCCACCTGCTCGAGCTGCCGCTGGGCGGAGTGCAGCTGGGCGGTGCGTTCGGCGACGCGGGCCTCCAGGTCCCCGTTGAGCGCCTGCAGCTCCTCGGCCATCATGTTGAGCCCCATGACGACGGCGTCGATCCGGTCCCCGGCCGGGGAGACGTCCATCCTGCGGTCCAGCCGACCCGAGGCGAGCTCCACCACCAGCTCGACGAGCTGGTCGAGCCGCGCGTCGTCCCGGTCGCTCACCGCCGCAGCCAATCCAACGCGGCGGCCTCGTCGGTGAAGAAGCGGGTGGGGACCGGCTGGGAGCGCACGCCGAGCGCGAAGTTGGCCAGCACCCGGTCGACGGCCGAGGTCCCGAGCAGGGCGATCCGGCTCGCGGTGCAGCGGCGGGCGAAGACCATCCGGGCCTCCCGGGTGAGCTCGCCCGTCCCGCGCATGACGACGAGCAGCGGGCGCCGGTCGTCGCCGTTGTGCACGTCGACCCGGCCCATCGCCACGCCCGCCAGGTCGCCGGTGATCCGCACGCCCGGCGTCCAGGTGAGCCGGACGAGGCCGTCCCGCTCCACCGCGAGGGTCATCCCCTCGTCGGAGTCCGCCGGATGGCTCATCCGATCACCCTAGCTACTAAGACACTTCGTCGCCGAGGCTCTGTGGTCGGGAGTGTGCCGGGAGACCCGTCTGCGGGAGGATCGTGTCCGGTGTCCGATTCGGCCCCGCCCGTTCGTCAGAGGGATGACCCACAACCCAGGGAGGACTCGGTCATGGCCCAGTACGTGTTCCTGATGTACGACTCCGAGGACTGGTACGACACCGCGGGCGACCAGGACGTCGCGGACGAGTTCCGGCTGCACGAGGCGTTCATGGAGGCGGTCCGCGAGGCGGGCGCCGAGGTCGTCGGCGGCGAGGCGCTGGAGCGGTCGTCGACCGCCAGCACGGTCCGGCGCGGCGAGGGTGCCCCGCTGGTCACCGACGGCCCCTTCGCCGACACCAAGGAGGCCCTCGGCGGCTTCTACGTGATCGACGCGCCCGATCTGGACGTCGCCCTACGGCTGGCGGCCGTCTGCCCGGCCGGGACCGTCGAGGTGCGTCCCGTGATGGCGATGCCCGACGCCTGAGCGGGCGTGTCCGTCGCTGCCGGGGAGGCGCTGACCCGGGCCTACCGCGAGTGCTGGGTGGTGGTCGTCGCGGCCACCGCCCGGCTCACCCGCGACCTCGACCTCGCCGAGGACTGCACCCAGGAGGCCTTCGAACGCGCCCTGCGGGTGTGGCCCGAGGGCGTCCCGGACAATCCGGCGGGCTGGCTGACCACGACCGCCCGCCGGGTCGCGCTCGACCGGCTGCGGCGGGAGCAGACGTTGCGCCGCAAGCTCCCGCTGCTGGTCGAGGACCCCGCCGCGGACGAGGCGGAGCCCGCGCCGACCGATCCGCTCCGCCTCGTGCTCACCTGTTGCCACCCCGCCCTGGCCCGCGAGTCCCAGGTCGCGCTCACCCTGCGCCTGGTCTGCGGGCTGGACACCGCGGCGATCGCCGCCGTGCTCCTGACCGGGGAGGCGGGCGTGGCCAGGCGGATCACCCGGGCCAAACGCAAGATCGCCGCCGCGCGGATCCCGTTCCGGGTGCCCGCCGACGACGAGCTGGCGCCCCGGCTGGACGCCGCCCTCACCGTGGTGCACCTCGTCTACACGGCGGGGCACGTCGGTTCGGGCACGGAGCTGGCCGACACCGGGCTGACCACGCGGGCGATCGCACTGTCCCGCATGCTCGTCCGGGTGCTGCCCGCGGAGCCCGAACCCCGCGGGCTGCTCGGGCTGCTCCTGCTCACCGAGGCCCGCGGCGGCACCCGGACCGATCCCGACGGCGAGCTCGTCCTGTTGGCCGACCAGGACCGCTCCGCGTGGGACCCGCGGCGCACCAGGGAGGGACTGGCGCACGCCACCGCCGCCCTGCGCGCGGGCACCCCGCCCGGCCGGTTCGCGCTGCAGGCCGCGCTGGCCGGACTGCACGCCGTCGCCCCGAGCTGGGAGCGGACGGACTGGTCGCAGGTGGTGGTCACCTACGACGCCCTGGTGCGCGTCTGGCCGTCGGCGGTCGCCGCCCTCAACCGCGCGGCCGCCCGCAGCCAGGTCCCCGGTGTCGACCTCCGCGAGGTGCTGGGCGAGATGGACGCCCTGACGCCCGACCTCGTCCGCTACCCCTACCTGCCCGCCGCCCGCGCCTCGGTCCTCGCCCGCCTCGGCCGCCGGGAGGAGGCGGCCGCGGCCTACGACGAGGCCCTGGCCCTCACCGTCAACCCGGTGGAACGACGCTTCCTGGCCGGACGCCGGGCGGAGCTGTCGTGAGCCCCGTGCGGCACCACGTGACGGTCCACCTGACCGGCGCGGCCGCCGCCGCGGTCGACGAGCTCCGCGCGGTGTGGGACCCCCGCATGATGCGGATCTGCCCGCCGCACGTCACCGTCGTGTACCCGGAGGAGACCGTGGACCGGGACCTGCTACTGGAGC
>NZ_JACBXB010000054.1 GCF_013870575.1 Pseudonocardia pini | reverse complement strand
GCCGCCGTGCGCTGTCCGTTCACGGGCGAGGAGCTCACCGCGGTGCCCGCGCTGGCCCCGGAGCTCGCGATCGTGCACGCGCAGCGCGCCGACCGGGCCGGGAACGTGCAGCTCACCGGACCGGTGGGGATGCAGCGAGAGGCCGTGTTCGCCGCGCGCCGGTCCCTGGTGACCGTGGACGAGGTCGTCGAGACCCTGCCGCCGGGCGGGATCGTGCTCCCGGGTTTCGCGGTGAGCGCGGTCGCCGAGGTGCCCGCCCGTGCGACCTGGGGCGGCGCAGCCGACCGCGCCGGTTTCACCGCCTGGCTCGCCGAGGTGCGGGCGTGACCACCCCGATGCTGCTCGCCGCCGCCCGGCTGCTGGAGGCCGGGCAGGTCTGCGTGGCCGAGCCAGGGCCGCCCACCGCGGCCGCCCGGCTCGCCCGCGCCACCCACGCACCGGACCTCACCCTGGTCACGGAGGCGGGCGGCGTGGAGTTCTTCCGGTACCTGCTGCGCCGCTGCGACGTCGGGCTGGTCACGGCCGACCAGGTCGACGTCTTCGGCAACCTCAACGCGACCGTGCTCGGCGAGTACGACGAGCCCGTCACGCGGTGGGCGGGCGCGGGTGCCCTGCCGGACATCGCCGCCACGCTGCCCACGATCGTGCTGCTCGAGCACCGGATCCACGCCTTCGTGGAGCGGGTGGACTTCGTGACGGCCCCGGGCGGGCTCTCCGGGCCGCTCGACCGGGCGCTGGTGGGGCTGCGCGGGACCGGACCGATCGCCGTCGTCACGGATCTCGGGGTGCTGCGGCCCGATCCCGCCACCGCCGAGCTGGTGCTCACGGACCTGCACCCCGGCGTGACGGTCGAGCAGGTGCGCGCCGAGACCGGATGGCCGCTCGAGGTGTCCGACGAGCTCGTCCGGACCGCCCCGGCCACGGAGGCCGAGCTGAGAGGATCACCCGCATGACCGACCTGCTCCACGCCCGCATCGAGGGCCCCGCGGACGCACAGGCCCTCGTCCTGCTCGGCTCGCTCGGCAGCACCCTCGACATGTGGGAGCCGAACCTCCCCGCGCTCGCCGAGCGCTTCCACGTCGTCCGGATGGACAACCTCGGGCACGGTCGCTCCCCGGCCCCGGCCGGGCCGTACTCCATGAAGGGCCTCGCCGACACCGCACTCGCGACCCTCGACGCGCTCGGTCTGGACCGGGTGGCCTGGTGCGGCCTGTCCCTCGGCGGGATGGTCGGGATGTACGTGGCCTCGGAGCACCCGGAGCGGATCAGCTCGCTCGCGCTGTGCTGCACCACCGCGTACTTCGCGGACAAGGAGCCCTGGCGGCAGCGGATCGCGACCGTGAACGCCGACGGCACCGGCGCGATCGCCGCCACCGTGGCCTCGCGCTGGTTCACCGCCGACTGGGCGGAGGCCCATCCCGAGGTCCGGGACCGTGCCGTGGGCTGGATCGGCGACACCTCGGACGCGGGCTACGCCGCCAGCTGCGAGGCGATCGTGGCCTGGGACCACCGGGACCGACTGCCCGCCATCGAGGCGCCCACGCTCGTGCTGGGCGGCGCGGACGACCTGGCCACGCCCGTCGACCCGCACGCGGAGCTGCTCGCCGCCCGCATCCCCGGAGCACGGCTGGAGATCGTGCCGGGCGGGCACGTGGCGACGTACGAGAGCGCGGAGAAGGCGAACCGGCTCCTCCTCGAGCACTTCTAGAGATCCGCACAACTCGGCGGTCCGGCCTACGCCAGTCGCCCGGATGGGCTGCCCTTCCGCCGACGGACGCAGCGGACCCGCGGTGCGGGACGCTAGTCGGCGGGGCGGGCGCGCTGCGGGGTGGTGAGGGCGAGGCCGAGTGCCGCCATCGCCATGAGGATCCCGGCGACCACGATCGGCACCGCCGCGGCCGCACCGCCCAGGACGAGCAGGAGCAGGCCACCCGCGAGGAGCAGCGTGGGCACCATTCCCGCGCTGTGCATGGTGCGGGGGCGGCGCGGGCCCGCGCCGGGCTCCACACGCCTGAGGCGACGGCCGAGTGCGCTGCAGCGCGCGACGTACATCGGGTCGCCGGCCACGAGCCCCTGCTCGATCAGGGAGAACTGGCTGCGCTCGCGGTCGCTCAGCATGGTGGGTGCCCCTCGGGTTCTGCGCGGCTGGACGGCCACCCGCTCGCCGTTGACCCGGGAAGGCTTTCCTGGCCGGAAGCATAGGTGACCGAATCGTGACCTGGCGCGGTATGTGACCGACACCTGCCCGTTCAGGTGAGGCAGACCTACCCTTTACATGCAGAACCATGCATGGGTACCGTGCGGGCATGGGTACGGGGCACGGACATGGTCACGGGGGCCACTCGGCGACGAGCGACCGCCGACGGCTGGTGGTCGCCCTGGTCGTCACGATCCTGTGTGCCGTGCTCGGCGCGGTGGGCACGGTGCTCACCGGCTCGCTCGCCCTGCTCGCCGACCTCGGCCACCTCCTGACCGACGCGGGGGCCCTGGTGGGCGCCGTGATCGCAGCCGCCGTGGCCACCCGGCCCGTCAGCGCGCGGCGCACCTTCGGGCTCGGTCGCGTGGAGGTGCTGGTCGCCGGGATCAACGCCGCGGCGCTGATCGCCGTGGTGGTGTGGGTGGCCGTGGAGGGCGTGAGCAGGCTCTTCGAGCCCACCGAGATCCCCGGGCTGCCGCTGCTGGTCATCGGTGGGGTGGGGCTCGTCGGGAACGTCGTGTCGCTGCTGGTCCTCGCGGGCGGGGACCGGGGCAACATGAACATGCGCGGGGCCATGCTCCACGTGCTGGGGGACGCCCTCGGCTCGGTCGGCGTGATGGCCGCGGCGCTGGTCCTGCTCACCACCGGATGGCCCTACGCGGACACCGTCGCCTCGCTGTTCATCGCCGTGCTGATCCTGCCGCGGGCGGTGACCCTGCTGCGCGAGGTGTGGCACGTGCTGCTCGAGGGCGCCCCGGCCGGGATCGAGGTCGCGGCGGTGCGGGACACGCTGCTCGGCGTGCCCGGCGTGCAGGAGGTGCACGACCTGCACGTGTGGGCGATCAACGACCGCACCCCGTCCATGTCCGCCCACCTCGTCGTCGACGAGTGGACGGTGGACGCCACGGACTGCGGCGCCACGGTGCTGGACCGGGCGGGCGCCGCGCTGCGCGAGCGCTTCGGCCTCACCCACAGCACCCTGCAGGTGGAGCGGCACGCGCACGTGGGCCACGAGCACACCTGCGACTGACCCGACCGAGCACCGCATCGTGGAGCCACGATGTGCGGAATCGGGCCGGTCAGCCGTGGGCGAGGTCGGCGAAGCGGCTGTAGTGCAGCTGGTGCGCCACGGTGATGGTGTTCGTGGGGCCGTTACGGTGCTTGGCCAGGATCAGGTCCGCCTCGCCCGCCCGCGGGTCGTCCCGCTCGAACGCGTCGGGACGGTGGAGCAGGATCACCATGTCCGCGTCCTGCTCGATGGAGCCGGACTCACGCAGGTCGGAGATCATCGGCCGCTTGTCGGTGCGTTGCTCCGGGCCACGGTTGAGCTGCGAGATCGCCACGACCGGCACCTCGAGCTCCTTGGCCAGCAGCTTGATCTGCCGGGAGAACTCCGAGACCTCCTGCTGGCGGGACTCGACCTTGCGGCCCGACGTCATCAGCTGCAGGTAGTCCAGGATGACCAGCTTCAGGTCGTTGCGCTGCTTGAGCCGGCGCGCCTTGGCCCGGATCTCCATCAGCGTGAGGTTCGGCGAGTCGTCGATGAAGATCGGCGCCTCGGAGATCTCGCTCATCCGCCGGGCCATCCGGGTCCAGTCGTCGTCGCTCATCCGGCCCGCACGCATGTCGGCCAGCCGGATCCGCGCCTCGGCCGACAGCAGCCGCATCACGATCTCCGACTTGCTCATCTCCAGCGAGAACACCGCCGAGGTCATCCCGTGCTTGATCGAGCACGACCGCGCGAAGTCCAGCCCGAGCGTGGACTTGCCCAGCCCGGGCCGGGCCGCGACCACGACCATCTGGCCCGGGTGCAGGCCGTTGGTGCACGCGTCGAGATCCGCGAAACCCGTGGGCACACCGAGCGAGACGCCACCGCGGGAGGCGATCGCGTCGATCTCGTCCATCGTGGGCTGCAGCAGCTCCTCGAGCGCCACGTAGTCCTCGCTCGTGGACCGCTCGGTGACCTCGTAGATCGCCGCCTGCGCCCGGTCGACGACCTCCTCGACCTCCGCGCCCTCCGCACCGTGGTAACCGAGCTGCACGATGCGGGTCCCCGCCTCGACCAGGCGGCGCAGCGTGGCCTTCTCCGCGACGATCTCGGCGTAGTACGCCGCATTGGCCGCGGTGGGCACCGTGGCGATCAGGGTGTGCAGGTACGGCGCTCCGCCGAGGCGGATCAGGTCACCGCGCCGCTGCAGCTCGGCGGACACGGTCACCGCGTCCGCCGGCTCACCCCGGCCGTACAGATCCAGGATGGTGTCGTAGACGGTCTGGTGCGCGGGCCGGTAGAAATCGTCCGGCCGCAGCACCTCCACCACGTCCGCGATCGCGTCCTTGCTCAGCAGCATGCCGCCGAGGACGGACTGCTCCGCCGTGAGGTCCTGCGGGGGCTGACGGTCGAACGGGTTCGGCGCGCCCTCCGCGGAGTCGCCACGGCCCTCGCCGTCGCGGACCGCACGCGGCCGATTGGGACGGTCGTCCGTCACCGCCATACCCGACGTCACCCCCAGTCACCATGCGCGCCCATCATATCGAACACCAGTTCGATCCGCACTCGGCCGCATGCCGACGACGGAGGGCGTGCCACATCCCCTCGAAGCCCCGCCCGGGCGACCCCCGGTGGAGGTGCGCGACGAACGGTCGACCGGAACCGACGCGATCTCTTCGGTGCCCGGGCACGTGACGCTAGGGGACTGGCGGCCCACACCCAAACGACCATGTGGACAGAGTTGGGGAGCCCGTGGGGACGGAGCGGGGACAGAGCAGGCGGGGCTCCCCACCACCCTGTGGACTATATGGGGACAACCCCTGATCAGAACGTCTTTCCGCTGATCAGTGGCTGTGCGGGAGGTGTGGACAACTTCGGGGCGAAATGCTCGGCGAGTCCCCTCTCCGGCGTGTCGGAATCGCGTGGAGGTGCCTCCACCCGGCGCACTCGACGGCTCACTGAGCGACACGACCGTCACCTCCGCGTGTCGCTCCCACGCGGTGGACGGTCGGCGTGCTCGCCGCTCACCGACGGTCGCCGGGACGCTCCCGCCGCGCCACCGCGGAGATCGCCACGGACCGCCGCAGGACCCGGGGACGCCACGAGGGCGGGCCCCCGGCCGTGTCGACCCGGAACCCGCCCTCGTGACGGAACGTGATGCTGTGGAGTTCTGTACTGCGTGGTGCGGATCAGCCCGCGACGACCGACACCTGCAGCTCGGCGGCGACCTCGGGGTGCAGGCGCACCGTGACGGGGTGGCTGCCGACCGACTTGATCTGGTCGTTGATCTCGATCGCGTGCCGGTCGAGGGCCGGGCCACCGGCCTTCTTCACGGCATCCGCGATCTGCGAGGTGGTGACCGAGCCGAACAGCCGGCCCGTGTCGCCCGCGGCCTTGGCGGTCACGCTGACGGACAGGTTGCCGAGCTGGCCGGCAACCTCCTTCGCGTGCCCCAGGTCGCGGATCTGGCGGGCGCTCTGGGCGCGCCGGATCTGCTCGACCTGCTTCTCCGCGCCGCGGGTCGCGACGATCGCGTAGTTACGGGGCAGCAGGTAGTTCCGGCCGTAGCCGTCCTTGACCTCGACGACGTCCCCGGGCGCACCCAGGTTCGGCACGTCCGTGGTGAGGATGAGCTTCATGTGACTACTCCTTCCCTCAGCGCGCGGTCGAGGTGTAGGGCAGCAGGGCGACCTCGCGGCTGTTCTTGACCGCGACGGCGACATCCCGCTGGTGCTGCCGGCAGTTGCCGGTGACCCGACGCGCGCGGATCTTGCCGCGGTCGGAGATGAACTTGCGCAGCAGACCGGTGTCCTTGTAGTCGATCTCCTGGGCCTTGTCCTTGCAGAACGCGCAGACCTTCTTCTTGGGCTTGCGCAGGACGGGCTTGGGCATTGCTGTTGCTCCAGGTTGTGCTCTCCGCGCTCACGCGCGGATCAGGGAAAAGATCAGAAGGGGGGCTCGTCGTCCGCGGCGGGGCCACTGCCGGCCGGCGGGGCGGAGCCCCACGGGTCGTCGTAGCCGCCGCCACCCTGCGAACCGCGACCGCCGCCGCCGTTGCCGCCGCCACCACCACCGAAACCGCCGCCACCGCCGCCGCCACCGAAGTCCGACCCGCCGGAGCGGGAGACCTTGTTGACCTTGGCCGTGGCGTACCGCAGCGAGGGGCCGACCTCGTCGACCTCCATCTCGATGACGGTGCGCTTCTCGCCCTCACGGGTCTCGAAGCTCCGCTGCCGCAGCCGGCCCTGCACGATGACGCGGGCACCGCGGGTGAGCGTCTCGGCGACGTTCTCCGCGGCCTGGCGCCAGATGTTGCAGCGCAGGAACAGTGCCTCCCCGTCCTTCCACTCGCCGGACTGGCGGTCGAAGGTGCGGGGGGTGGACGCCACCGTGAAGTTGGCGACGGCCGCCCCGGAGGGGGTGAACCGAAGCTCCGGATCGGCGGTGAGGTTGCCGATCACGGTGATCACAGTCTCGCCGGCCATGGGGCCTCCTCGGGGCTAGCGCGCGGCCTTGGGGCTCAGCTCGCGGCGGGGGCGGGCGTGCGCTTGACGTCCTTGCGCAGCACCTTGGTGCGCAGGACCGACTCGTTCAGACCCAGCTGGCGGTCGAGCTCGGTCACGGTGGCCGGCTCGGCCTCGATCTCGAGGACGGCGTAGATGCCCTCGGGGTTCTTGAGGATCTCGTAGGCGAGCCGACGCTTGCCCCAGACCTCGATCTTCTCCACGGAACCGCCGTCGGAGCGGACGACGTTCAGGAAGGTCTCCAGCGACGGCTGCACCGTGCGCTCGTCAAGACTCGGGTCGAGAATGACCATGATCTCGTAGTGACGCATGAGAACCACTCACCTCCTGTGGACTGGAACGGCCGCGGCGTTTCCGCGGCAGGAGGTTCTCACCCCGCACCGACAGGAATCGGGCCGGTCGCGATCACGAGATCCGCGGCCGGCTCGTCTCGGCGGTCCCGGGTGGGTGCCGGTCGGAGCGGTTGCACAGAGATTACCAGCGCGTTCCCGCCGGTCCGCGCCGCCCCCGCGGCGCCGGGCGTCCTCCCAGGACGGCCCGACGGCGGTGATCACCGTTCTGGCACGGGGAGCCGCACCGGGCGCGGTCGCGGGCTCCCGAACGGTGATCACCGAGGCGGGAGCCGCCTGTGGACAACTCCGCGCGCCGCTCTCCGGCCTCAGATCTCGATGATCGCCGGTTGCGTGCTCACAGTGCTGTGCGGACCGCGCTGAGCGCACGCAACCGGTGATCTTGGCGCGCTGAGCGCACGAAACGTGCCACCGCGGTGGAACGGGCCGCGCCCAGCGCACGCAGCCGGTGATCTTGGCGCGCTGGAAGCACGAAACGTGCCACCGCGGTGGAACGGACGGGTGCGCCCGGATCGTCGGGGGTGGGCTCTACCCTCGGTCCCATGCTCATCGGTGCCCACGTCCGGGACGACGATCCGCTCGCCGCGGCGGAAGAGCGCGGCGCGGAGATCGTCCAGTTCTTCCTCGCCGACCCCCAGGGGTGGAAGAAGCCGAAGCCGCACCCGCAGGCGGCGGCGCTCGCGGCGTCGGAGATCGTCACGGTGGTCCACTCGCCGTACGTCGTGAACGTCGCGAGCCCCAACAACCGGATCCGGATCCCCTCCCGCAAGCTGGTCACCCAGCACGCCGAGGCGGCCAAGGAGGTCGGGGCGATCGGGCTCGTGGTGCACGGCGGGCACGTCACGAAGGACGAGGACCCGGCCGTCGGCGTGGACAACTGGCGGAAGTTCGTGGAGCGCCAGCAGGCCGAGGGCGGGTTCGCCGTGCCCGTGTTCATCGAGAACACCGCGGGCGGGGACAACGCCATGGCCCGCAAGTTCGACGCGCTGGCCCGGCTGTGGGACGCGGTGGGCGAGTTCGGCGTCGGGTTCTGCCTGGACACCTGCCACGCCTTCGCCGCGGGCGAGGAGCTGGTGGACGTGGTGGACCGCGCCAAGGCCATCACCGGCCGGATCGACCTCGTGCACCTGAACAACTCGCGGGACGAGTTCGACTCCGCGCGGGACCGGCACGCGAACGTCGAGTCCGGCACGATCGAGCCCGAGGTGCTGGCCGCCGTCGTCGCCGCGGCCGGGGCCCCGGTCGTCGTCGAGACCCCGGCGGAGGGGCAGGCCGCGGACATCGCGTACCTGCGCGGGAAGGCGTGACCGGAGGCAGGACCGCGCGGCTCGCCACGCCGGGCCTCGTCCTGCTCGTCCTGCTCACCGGCCTCACCCTGCTGCTCGGCTACGCCAACAAGGCCCGCTGCCTCGGCCCGGAGTTCGACGCCGCGGGCCGCTCCGAACCGGACTTCGGCACCCGCCAGAACCAGGACGTCTGCTACTCGGACATCCAGTACCTCTGGATCGGCCGGGAGATCGACGAGCACGTCTTCCCGTACGTGCACGGCTCCATCACCGACGACGGGCAGCTCCGCGGAGGGACCGTCGAGTACCCCGTGCTCACCGGCGTGCTCATCTGGATGGGCGCGCTCGGCGCGTCCACGGACGCGGGCTTCCTGCTCGGCTCCGCCCTGCTGCTCGCCCCGTTCGGCCTGCTCACCGGCTGGATGTTGGGCAGGCTCGCGCGCTGGCGGGCGCTGCTCTGGGCCCTCGGCCCACCCCTCGTGCTGTACGCGTTCCACAACTGGGACCTGCCCGCCGTCGCGACCGCCGTGGCCGCCGTCCTCGTGATGCACGGGCTGCGTCGCGAGGTCCCGCTCGCCACGCGCTCCACCGTCGCCGCGGTCCTGCTCGGGCTCGGCGTGGCGCTCAAGCTCTACCCGGGCGCCTTCCTGCTGCCGCTGGCGCTCTACGTGCTCAGCCGCGGGCTGCCGCCGGGCTCCGGACCGGACTGGCGCGGAGCACTGCGGGTCGCCGCCGTGGGCGTCGGCACCGTCGTGCTGGCCAACCTGCCGTTCGCGGTCGCCGGCTACCAGGGCTGGCTGGCGTCGTTCACCTTCCAGCAGCTCCGCGCGGTGGACATCAGCACCAACTCGGTCTGGTACTGGGGGCTGCGGCCGGTCATGGAGGACCTCGGAGTGGGGGAGGACCTCACGCCGCTGGTCGACGTGCTCTCGCCCGCGCTGGTGCTGGTGTCGTTCGCCGTCGCGGCCGGGCTCGGCTGGCGGATCCACCGCCGCGGCGCGGTGTACCCGTGGCTCGGGGTCAGCGCGGCGATGCTCTGCGGGTTTCTGCTGTTCCACAAGGTGCACTCCCCGCAGTACACGCTCTGGCTGCTGCCGTTCCTCGTGCTCCTGCGCGTGCGCTGGGGGTGGGTCGCCGGCTACCTCGTCGCGGACGCCCTGATGGGGATCGGGATCTTCCGCTGGTTCTACGCGCTCAACGCCGGGGAGGACGCGGGCATCGCGGGCGGGCTCGCCGCGCAGGCCGTCGTGCTCGGGGTGTGGGGGCGGGCGGTGCTGCTCGCGATCCTGTTCGTGCTGTTCCTGCGCACGCCGACCGTGATGGTCGCCGAGGAGCTCACCGCCACGCGAACACCGGCTGCTCCAGGTGGTCCACCCGCGTCGGACGAGCATGCAGCAGGAGCTCCCGGAGCTGGTACAGCACGGCACCGGTCGGGGCGTGCACGAAGCGGTCGAACAGCGGCACCTGGATGACCGGGGCCTCGGACTCCGGGATGGTGATGAACCGGGGCTCGTGGTCGATGTCCGCGAGGGGCACCCGGTAGAGGTGCGCCACCTCGTCGGGGTTCGGGGTCAGCTCGCCGACCTCGCCCGCCCACAGCACGATCGGCGTGATGACGTAGCCGGAGCGGGTCGGGTAGTCGTCCAGCAGGCCCAGGACCGCGTCCTCGCCCAGCTCCAGCCCCACCTCCTCGGCCAGCTCGCGCCGCGCCGTCTCGGTGATCGTCTCGTCCGGGTCGGACCGGCCGCCGGGCAGCGCCCACTGCCCCGCGTGCTTGCGCAGGGTCGTCGCACGGCGGGTGAGCAGGAAGGCCAACCCGTCGGCCAGACCCTCGGACCCGGTCGTGACCAGCGTCAGGGTGACGGCGGAGCGCTTGAGGTCCGGCCGCTCGACGGCCCGTCGCTCGAAGCCTGCCAACCGCTGCTCGACGACCGCGCGCAGCTCCGCGACGCGACCTGGCTCACCCGTCCCCATGCTTCGGACTCTGCCCCACGACGGCGGGGACGGCGGCGGGCTGTGACACGGGTCGCAGCGGCCAGTCGGGATCGTCGTCCAGGTCGTGGGTGCGCAGCGGGTCACGTTCCGGCCGCAGCACCGTGCGCACGACGAGGACCATGAGCAGGACCACCGCCGCGTCCCGCAGCAGCACGGCGCCGAGGAACCAGTCCGGCGGCAGCCCCTTCCCGGCCGGGCCGACGTAGTAGAACATCCGCGGCACCCAGACCAGGGCGTCGAGCGTCATCCAGGCGAGCAGCAGCCGCCAGCGCGGCAGGGCGAGCACCGCCAGCGGGACCAGCCACAACGAGTACTGCGGGCTCCACACCTTGTTGACCAGCAGGAACGCCGCCACCACGAGGAAGGCCAGGGAGGCCAGCCGAGGCGGGCGGGGCGCCTTCGCCGCCAGCACGACCAGCCCGGCGCAGGCCACCACCAGCAGCGACGCGCTCACCGCGTTCAGCGTGTTCGGGGCCTGGTCCGCGCCCAGGGGGCCGTCGAACCCGCTCCAGCCCGTGAAGTAGGACAGCGCGTAGTAGAGGGAGTCGGGGTCCGCGGGGCGGGTGCGGTTGAGCCGGACGAACTCCCACCAGCCCTCGGACCAGGCGAGCGCCACCGGGAGGTTCACCGCCAGCCAGGTGCCCGCCGCCGCGGCGATCACCCGGACGGCCTGCCCGACCTCCCGCCGTCGGACGGCCACCAGGAGTATCGGCAACAGCAGGAGCAGGGGGTAGAGCTTCGCCGCTCCGCCGAGGCCCAGCAGGACTCCGGCCAGGAGCGGCCGTCGACGCGCGAGCGCGAGCAGCCCGCCACAGGCCAGCGCGACGGCGAGGGCGTCGAAGTTGGTGAAGGCGTGCACCGCCACGAGGGGCGAGACCGCCACCAGGGCCGCGTCCCACGGGCGGCCGGGACGGAGCCGCACCACGCTCCACACCGCCACCAGCCAACACAGCGCCAGCCCCAGCGCCACGAGGTCGAAGTACACGACCACCGACAGCGCGGTGGGCAGCGGCAGGACCGAGGCCGCGGCCTGCCACACGTCGGTCACCCGCGCGGCGCCCCACTGGTAGAAGCCGGTGAGCACCGGGTACTCCATGAACCGGCGGGCGCCGTCGCCGTCCGTCCAGGCGTCCCGGTACGGCAGCGCGGTGGGGTCGTCCAGCCGTTCGACCGAGTACAGCGGGACGGTGTCCGAGTAGCACATCGCCACGTACTGACGGTTGTTCTGCCAGTCCAGCGCGAGCGTGCCGTCCGCGGCGCGGTACTGCTGCAGGCAGGGCGCCTTCGCGAACCAGCCCAGTGCGAGCGTGACGATCGCCAGCAGCAGCACGACCCGCAGCGGCGTCCAGAACGCGGCCCGACCGACCACCGCGTGCCTGCCCAGCGGCCCGCCGACGACCCGGCTCGCGGCGGCGACGATCGGCTCCGTCCAGCTGGGGACCACCCGCCCCCGCGGAGGGTCGGGCGGGGTCACTCGTCCTGGTCTCGGCCGAACAGGTTGCGGGCGGCGTCGGCGCCCCGGGCGGCGTCGTTCCCGTTGTCCTCGTTGCCCTGGTTGCCCTGGTTGTCCTGGTTGCCGTCGCCGTTGTCCCGGTTCTGGTTCTGGCCGTCGTTCTGGCCGTTGCCGTCGCCGTTGCCCTGGTTCTGGCCCTGACCGCCCTGCTCGTGGTCGTCGACCGTGCCGTTGCCGTCCTGGTCCTGCGCCTGGCCCTGCTCCTGTTGCTGGTCCCCGCCTGCGTTCTCGGAGACCGGGGCCGCACCGAGCGGCGTGAACTTGGAGAACTGCTCGGCGGTGGTGCCGCGCAGCGCCGCCGTCATGTACTCCTGCCAGATCGAGCCCGGCAGCATGCGGCCGTAGATCGGCCTGCCCTGCGCGTTCTTGATCGGGGTGTTGTCGTCCGTGCCGACCCAGACGGCGGTGGACACCGACGGCGTGTACCCGACGGTCCAGGCGTCGTTGTTCTGACCCTCGACGCTGCTCTGCACGGTGCCGGTCTTGGCTGCGACGGGCCGGTTGCCCAGCCCGATCCGCGAGGAGCTCGCGACGTCCGTCATGGACTCGGTGACGTTGCGCGCGACCTGCTGGCTGAAGGCCTGCGTGCCGTCCGCCGCGCCCGCGGTGTGGTCGAAGATGACCCGGCCGTCGCTCGTGGTGACCTTGCGGACCATGAACGGGTCGTGCCGGACGCCGTCCGCGGCGAAGGTCGCGTACGCCGCGGCCATGTTCTCCGTGGTGACGTTCTTGTCGCCCAGCGCGATGCCGCCCGTGGGGTTCTGCATCGACGCCGCCGGGATGCCCGCCTTCGCGGCGGCGTCCGCCACCTTCTGCGGCCCGACCTCGAGCGCCATCCGGTAGAAGACGGTGTTGATCGACTGGGTCATCGCCGTCTTCACCGAGCACTGGCCGCAGCTCACGCCCTCGGAGTTCGAGACCTTCACCCCCGCCAGGGTCTGCGGCGACGACCCGTCGAACTGGGTGCCCAGCCCGATCGGGTCGGACTGCTGCAGGCCCGCGGCGAACACGAAGGGCTTGAACGAGGAGCCCGGCTGCTTCGACGCCTGCGCGTAGTCCAGCCCGACGCCGTCGTTCCCGCCGAAGTAGGCCAGCACCGCCCCCGTCTTGGGGTCGATCGAGACCAGCGCGGTCCGCAGGTTCTGCGGCTGCCCGTCCATGATGTCGTCGGCGGCGGCGACGGCGGCCTTCTGCATCTTCGGGTCGATCGTGGTCTCGACGGTCAGGCCCTCGGTGTTGATCTCCGCCTCGGAGATCCCGTTCTGCTCCAGCTCGGCGCGCACCTGGTTGTAGATGTGGCCGTTGGCGTCCCCGGGGATGCCGCCCTCGGAGCCCGAGGGCTGCTTCCACTCCGGGAAGACCTGCCGGGCGCGGTCGGTGGGGCTCATCCAGCCCTGCGCGACCATGCCGTCGAGCACGAAGGCCCAGCGCTGCTCCGAGCGCTCCAGGTTCTTGGCCGGGTCCCAGCGCGACGGCGACTGGATCAGCCCCGCGATCATCGCGCCCTCGGACGGCGTCAGCTGCCCGACGTCCTTCTGGAAGTAGGCCTGGCTGGCCGCCTGGATGCCGTACGCGCCCCGGCCGAGGTAGATCGCGTTGAGGTAGTTCTCGAGGATCTCCTCCTTCGTCTGCTCCTTGGAGATCTTCGCGGCGAGGACGATCTCCTTGTACTTGCGGAACAGCGAGACCTGGTCCTGGCCGGTGGTGACCTTGATGTACTGCTGGGTGATCGTGGAGCCGCCGCCGATGCCCCCGGTGAGCTGGTTCCACACGGCGCGGCCGATGCCCGAGACGTCGAAGCCCGGGTTCGAGAAGAACGACCGGTCCTCCGCGGAGAGCACGGCCTGCTGGACGGGCTGCGGGACCTGGTCGAGCGTGACGTTCGTGCGGTTGATGTTGTTGGGCCGCACCGTGGCGAGCGGGCTGCCGTCGGCGAACGTGAACGTGGCGACCTGGGTGTTGGCCACGTCGTCCGCACTCGGCACCGAGAAGAGCATCCAGCCCACGACGAACGCGAGGATCGGCGCGAGGACCAGCATACCGATCGTCCAGAACACGATCCTGCGCACGAGACGTCGACGTCCCTTCGGGCTGCCGTCCCCGTCTCCGCCGCCACC
>NZ_JACBXB010000549.1 GCF_013870575.1 Pseudonocardia pini | reverse complement strand
CAGGGGCGGGGTCATCGGGCAGGGTCGGGGGGCCCGGTCATGCCGTGCGGGGGTCCGGGCCGGGTTCGCCGGACACGGTGACCACCCCACCCACGGCGTCGGTCAGCCAGGCCAGCAGGGTGTGGTCGTCGAGCGTGAGCGGGACCTCGGGGCCCGCCCAGCCGAGCCGGGTGACGGGCCGGTGGGCGAGCGCGTCCTTCAGCAGGATCGCGAGCCCGTCGGTGCACAGCACGGTGACCCCCGCGTGGGTGACCTCACGCACTCCCGGCTCGCTCTCGACGGCCAGGTCCGGGCCCGTGCGCACCACGTACCCCTGGCCCGTCCGGTCGTCGTAGCCCGTCACCAGCACCGTGCGCACACCCCCTCCGCGCGGCCGCGTCGCGACCGGCACGGGGACCCTAGTGGGCGGGCGGTGACCACGGGGGGTGGTCGCGCGGCGGTTCACGTCACGCCGGGCGAACGTCGCAGGTGAGGGCCCTGGTGAGCAGGCTCACCCCGGGTGCCGTTTGCTGTTCGGATACCGAACGGTAACAATCGGTACCCGAGTCAGACGGCCGCACACGGCCTCGACGACCCCGCGCCACCGGGGCCTTCGCGGGCGGTGTCCAGCCGGTCGGACGAGGTCCGGGCAGCGACGTGCCGGCCGCGGGGGGATGCGAGTCACCCACCCGCGAGAGCGGGGCGCGCCGCGTCGGGATCGGCGATAGGTTCGCACGTGGGAGCACACGTTGCGCCGGCCGGGGACGGCGGCGCACTGGGCAGGAGGTCGAAGAGGTCCGATGAACATCGTCGTGCTGGTCAAGCAGGTGCCCGACACCTACTCCGAGCGGAAACTGTCCTCGGGGGACCACACCCTGGACCGGGACGCCACGGACGCGGTGCTGGATGAGATCGACGAGCGTGCGGTGGAGTCCGCGCTGCAGCTCAAGGAGGCGAACGACGGGTCCGAGGTGACCGTCGTCGCGATGGGCCCGGACCGCGCCACGGACGCGATCCGCAAGGCCCTGTCGATGGGTGCGGACAAGGCCGTGCACCTGTCCGACGAGGCGCTGCACGGCTCGTGCGCGGTCCAGACCACCAAGGCGCTGGCCAAGGTGATCGGCACCCTGGACTCGGTGGACCTGATCCTGGCCGGGAACGAGGCGTCGGACGGCCGGATCGGTGCGGTCCCGGCGATGCTGGCCGAGGTGCTGGACCTGCCGTCGCTGACCCACGCCCGTGAGCTCACGGTCGACGGGTCCACGGTCACCGTGCGTCGGGAGACCGACGACGGCGTCACGATCCTGACCACCGAGCTGCCCGCCGTGGTGTCGGTGAACGAGAAGATCAACGAGCCGCGGTACCCGTCGTTCAAGGGGATCATGGCGGCCAAGAAGAAGCCGGTCACCACGCTGACCCTGGCCGACGCCGGGATCGACGCCTCCGAGGTCGGCCTCGCGAGCGCCACCTCGACGGTCACGTCCTCGCAGCCGAAGCCGCCGAAGTCCGGTGGCGAGAAGGTCGAGGACGAGGGCGACGGCGGTCAGAAGATCGCGGCGTTCCTGGTCGCGCAGAAGCTCGTCTGAGACACCCCGAGAGCAACGAGGAGAACGGAAGATCATGGCTGAGGTCCTGGTCCTCGTCGACCATCTCGACGGGGAGATCAAGAAGAGCACGTTCGAGCTGCTGACCGCCGCCCGCGCGCTGGGCGAGCCGTCCGCGGTCGTCGTGGGCCCGGCGGGCACCGCCGGGAAGCTGTCCGAGGGGCTCAAGTCCTACGGTGCGGCGAAGGTGTACGTCGCGGAGACCGACTCGTCGGACTTCCTGACCCCGCAGGTGTCGGTGCTGGCGTCGCTGGTCGAGTCGAAGGACCCGGCCGCGGTGCTGATCGGCGTCTCGGCGGACGGCAAGGAGATCGCGGGCCGGTTGGCGATCAAGACCGGTTCCGCACTGCTGGGCGACGTCGTCGCCGTCTCGCCCGAGGGCGGGACGCACTCGGTGTTCGGTGGGGCGTTCATCGCCGAGGCGAAGGCCAACACCGCGCACCCGGTGTTCACGCTGCGCCCGGGTTCGATCGAGGTCGAGCAGGCCGACGGTGCGGCCGCGGAGGAGACCGTCGAGGTCCCCGCCGCGTCCGGTCGTTCCGCCACCGTGCAGTCCCGTGAGCCGGTCACCGTGGGCGACCGTCCGGAGCTGACCGAGGCGTCGGTGATCGTGTCCGGTGGCCGCGGCGTCGGCTCGGCGGACCAGTTCACCGTCGTCGAGGGTCTGGCGGACTCGCTCGGTGCCGCCGTGGGCGCGTCGCGTGCCGCGGTCGACTCGGGCTTCTACCCGCACCAGTTCCAGGTCGGGCAGACCGGCAAGACCGTGTCGCCGCAGCTGTACATCGCCCTGGGCATCTCCGGTGCCATCCAGCACCGGGCGGGCATGCAGACGTCGAAGACGATCATCGCGGTGAACAAGGACGCCGAGGCGCCGATCTTCGAGATCGCCGACTTCGGTGTGGTGGGCGATCTGTTCAAGGTCGCGCCGCAGCTCCAGGAGGAGATCACCAAGCGCAAGAGCTGACCCGCGCGCACGACCGGCCCCACCCCTCGCGACGGGGGGTGGGGCCGTCGTCGTTCTCGGGTTCATCTCGGTTTCACACCGGGGACGCCGCGGGGGACTGCGCCGTTCGGGTGAGGTCGGTACCAACCTCGCGTGACCTCTTCACAGGTGCTCGTCACCACGCCCGAGCAGGCGGCCACCCGCTACTCGCTGCTGCTGACCACCGACTCCGCGGACGTCGAGGCCGCCCAGCGGCTCCGCCACCGGGTGTTCGCCGACGAGCTCGGCGCCCGGCTCGACACCCTCCGGCCGGGGCTCGACGCCGACCGCTTCGACGAGTTCTGCGACCACCTCGTGGTCCGCGAGGACGCGACCGGGGAGGTCGTCGGGACCTACCGGATGCTGCCGCCGCAGCGCGCTCGGGCGGCGGGGGCGCTGTACTCCGACGGCGAGTTCGCGCTCGACGCGCTGGACCCGATCCGGCCCTCGCTGGTCGAGACCGGCCGGTCCTGCGTGCACCCGGACCACCGGGCGGGTGCGGTCGTCGGGCTGGTGTGGGCCGGGATCGCGCGGTACATGCTGCTGACCGGGAACCAGTGGCTGGCGGGCTGTGCGAGCGTGCCGCTGGCCGACGGCGGCGCACAGGCCGCAGGTGTCCGGGAGACCGTGTTCGCGCGCCACCTCGCCCCGGCCGCGTACCGCGTGGCACCGCATCGCCCGTGGGTCCCGGACACCCCGCACCGCCGGACGGTGCTGCCGCCGCTGCTGCGGGGGTACGTGCGGCTGGGGGCGTGGGTGTGCGGCGAGCCCGCGCACGACCCGGACTTCGACTGCGCGGACTTCTTCGTGCTCCTGGGCCTGGACCACATCGACCAGCGCTACCTGAAGTTCTTCCTGGGCGAGCGGTGAGTGCCCCCGAGCGGCGGCTCGCGCAGGTGCTCGCCGAGTCGCTGCGCCGCGGCCCGCGGGCGCGTGCGGTGGTGGCGGAGGTGGTGGCGGAGCGGGCCGGGGAAGGGGTCGGGGAACGGGCCGGGGAAGGGGTCGAGGTGGGGTCCGTGGAGACCTTTGCTCTGCCCGCCGGGGTGCGGGTAGAGGGCTTCGAGTCGGGCTCGACGCCAGGGCCGGGCCCGGGCCCGGGGTCGCCCGCAGGGGTGCGGGCAGAGCAAAGGGTCGTGGTGGGTGGCTCGGCCCCGCCCGCAGCGGTGCGGGCAGAGCAAAGGTCGCTCGAGACCCCACTCCCGACCTCCGCCCACCCCACCCACCCCGGCGTCCCGCCCTTCGCCGACCGTGCGGACT
>NZ_JACBXB010000548.1 GCF_013870575.1 Pseudonocardia pini | reverse complement strand
TCGGCCGTCCTCGGCGGGCTCCGCACCGGACGGGGAGTGGACGACGGGGTAGTCCTCGTGCTCGAGCAGGGCCCCCGGCACGAGGCCGCGCCCGTCCGTGCGCCGCGAGGGCACACCGGTGTACCGGGCGTCGGCGGGGACGTACCCGAGCACGTAGGACCAGCGGGCGGTCTCGGTCGTGTTCGCGGGGACCCCCAGCAGGATCGAGCTGTCGTGCGCGGTCGCGTCGCCGGGCGCGAGCGTGAGCGGCTCGGTGGGCAGGCACCCGTCGAGCCGCGGGTCCGCCCGCAGCTCGGCCTCGGTCCACTTGTCCGTGCCGAGGACCCCGCGCCGGTGCGAGCCGGACCAGTACCGCAGCGAGCCCTGCTCGGGGGACGCGGCGTCGAGGGCGATCGAGAACCCCGCGACGTCGCGGTCGTAGGAGGCGCCGGCGCACGGCTGGTGGTAGCGGACCTCCCCCGTGCGGCCGGTGCGCGACGCGGGCAGGTTGACGCCGAGGGCGTCCACGAACAGGCGCATCGCGACGGGCCGCCCCAGCAGCCGCGCGGCGTTGGCGCCGAGGACCGGTGAGGTGGCGACGGCGCCGAGCAGCGCGTCGGCCTTCCAGGGGTAGTGGAAGTTCTCGACGTCGCCGAGCACGTACTCGTCGTCGACGCCGGGGCGCGGCCGGTGCCCCGCCCCGTCCTCCCCCATGAACGCGACCGCGTTGCGGCGCATGGCCCCGGCCAGCTCGGGGCTGACGAGCCCGCGCAGCACCACCCACCCGTGCTCGCGGAGCTGCGCCAGCTCCTCGTCGGTCACCGAGCGGATGTGCTCGGCGAGGTCCGACGGGGAGGGGGACTCCTGGACAGCGGTCACCGGGGTGCGTTCGCGAGCGTGTCGCGCAGGTTGCTGTAGAACCACTCGTCGGTGATCAGGCCGTCCTCGATCCGCCAGATGCAGATCCCGGAGAAGATCACCGGCTTCGTGCTGGGGGCGAAGCCGAGCAGCGGCCCGACCATGGTGCCGCCCTCGCTGTAGCGGCCGACGACGCGGTCGCCCGCGGCCACGACGTCGAGCAGCCTGCTGTGGAAGTCCTCGCCGAAGCCGCGGCGGTAGCGCTCGTGCTTGGCGATGATCTCGTCCAGCGGCACGACCGGGTCGCGGTCCTCGTAGGTGTAGTGCCAGCGGAACGGGTCCGCCAGCACCTCCGGCAGCCGCTCCATGCGGTCCGTGACCACGTAGTCGATCATCCGTTGGACGATCGCCACGTTCTCCTCGGGTGTCGTCTCGCGCGACATGACTCCTCCTCGGTTCGACCTGCGATTTCTCGACGGTGGCGGGCTCAGCCGCGCCGACCGCCGACGAGCATTCCCTCGAGTCCGTCCGCGATCTCGGTGAACAACCACCCGCAGACCGCGATCGCCAGACCCGGGAAGATCCCGACCCACCAGCTCCCCAGGACCATCTGGGCCGAACCGGAGTCGACCATCGCGCCCCAGCTGGGCGTGGGTTCCTGCACCCCGATGCCCAGGAACGACAGGCTCGCGACGGCGAGCAGGGCCCCGGAGGCCACCAGCGGGATCTGGACGATGACGACGGCCGTGACGCCGGGCAGCATGTGCCGCAACAACATCCGGCGCCGCCCGGCCCCGATCGAGGCCGTGGCCTCCATGAACCGGCTCTCGCGCAGCGTCAGCGCCTCGGCCCGCACGCTGCGCACGAACATCGGCGCGAAGATCAGCGCGATCGCGACCATGATCATGGTCAGCGAGTTGCCGGACAGCGAGACGAAGACCATCGCCAGGATGATCAGCGGGAAGGCCTGGAGCAGGTCGAGCGAGCGCATCGCCCGCTCGGACCAGACGCTCTTGACCGACACCAGCAGGCCGGTGAGCACGCCCACCACCAGCGCGATGGCCGCGCCGCCCATGGCGAGCGGGAGGTCCAGCCTGCCCGCCGCGAGCCAGCGCGACAGCATGTCGCGGCCGAGCCGGTCGGTGCCCATGGGGTGCTGCAGGCTCGGTCCCTGCAGGATGGACGACGCGTCGAT
Organism: Pseudonocardia pini; assembly: GCF_013870575.1. Classification (GTDB taxonomy): domain Bacteria; phylum Actinomycetota; class Actinomycetes; order Mycobacteriales; family Pseudonocardiaceae; genus Pseudonocardia; species Pseudonocardia pini. Next base: position 1,793 of record NZ_JACBXB010000548.1, on the reverse strand, counting down.
GTCGGTGGGGCTGTACGGGGTCGGCAGGAACAGGCAGCAAGCCAGCAGCAGGCCGAGCGAGCCCGCGGACAGGACCAGGCGTCGCTTGGCGGACAGCCTGCGCCTGCGGCGGGTGCGCACGCGGCGCGCAGGCCCGGTCTCGGCGACGGTCTCGGGGTGTGTGGCGATCGACATCGCGTCTCCGTGGTGGGCGGGTCGGGACGGGTGGGGTCGGTACCTGTTGCGCTCAGCTCTTCGCGCCGAGGGAGACGCGGGGGTCCAGGAACCCGACCAGCAGGTCGACGGCGACCAGGACGACGAGCGTGATCAGCGCCAGGACGAGGATGCAGCCCTGGATCTCCGGGATGTCCAGCTCGCGGATGCGGTCGATCTGGAACTGGGCGATCCCGCCCCAGGAGAACACCGTCTCGACGACGGTCGCGCCGCCGAAGCCCGCGGCGAGGGTGACACCGCCGTAGGTGATGATCTGCGACTGGGCGGCCCCGAGGGCGTAGAGGAAGACCCGCCACCGCGGCAGTCCGCAGCTGCGGGCGAACTCGACCTGCTTGCTGCGCATCTCCGCGCCGACGATGGTCCGCGTGGCCCTGGCGAAGAAGGCCAGCCCGGTCAGCGAGAGGGTCAGCACCGGCAGCACCGCGTGCGAGATCGCCGACCCGAGCAGCGCCCAGTCCCCCACCAGCAGACAGTCGAGGATGACCGCGCCGGTGATGCCGGGCGGCTCGGGGTCGGTGAGCCCGAGCTGGCCGGTCGGGCCCGGCAGCAGGCCGAAGCTGAAGAAGAACAGGTAGACCAGGACCAGCCCGACCAGGAAGGAGGGCACGACCTGCGAGCCGGTGGTCACCGCCGAGACGATGCGGTCCGGCAGCCGGTCGCGGAAGAAGACACCGACGGTGCCCAGTGCGACGCCGAGGACGAGCGTGCCGAGGAACCCGAGCACCACCAGCTCCACCGTCGCCGGGAGGTACTGCTTGATGTCCTCGATGACCGGTCGTCCGCTGAAGTAGGACTCACCGAGGTCGAGCCGGAGGAAGACCCCGCCGACGTAGTCCAGGTACCGGGTCCACAGCGGCTGGTCCAGCCCGAGGTCCGCCCGGATGGCCGCCAGCTGCTCCTCGGTCGCGAGCTCGCCCCCGATCTGCCGCTCCGGCTGGCTCGGCAGGATGTTGACCAGCAGGAAGGACAGCGAGACGACGACGAACAGCCCGAAGGGGATGAAGGCCAGCCGGGTCACGAGGTAGCGGGCCTGCGGGGGGATCCGACGCCGGGACGGGGCGCCGGGCCGGGTCGGGCGAGGTGCCACCGCCACGGTCATGCCGGTCCCCCGCTCACGGTCCGCGGAGCTGTCGAAGGGCCCATCTGCGTCACTCCCGTTGTCCGGCGCGGCATCGGAACGAGACCCGAACAGTGCGAGTCTCGATCAGTTCGGTAACTTAAGTCTGTGACTGACGACGGTCTGAGGGCCGAGGCGGCCGGTGCGGGCCGCACGGCCGCACACCTCGCCAGGGCGATCGAGGTCGAGCTGGCGTCGGTGAAGCTGTCGCTGCCGCAGTACCGGCTGCTCAGCACGCTGGACGAGCTGAGAGCGGAACAGTCCCACGAGTCGGCGGCCTCGCTCCTCGCCGACCGGCTGGCCGTGAGCAGGCCGAGCGTGACCGCACTCGTCGACGGGCTCGTCGGCCGCGGACTCGTCCGGCGCGAGTTCCGGGACGAGGACCGGCGCCGCACCTGGCACGTCCTCACCGACGAGGGCAGGCGCGCGCTGCGCGAGGCAGACCAGGCGCTGGACGGGTTCC
>NZ_JACBXB010000547.1 GCF_013870575.1 Pseudonocardia pini | reverse complement strand
GGTTGGCGATCGTCTTCAACGGCTCGCCACTCTTCACCGGCGCCGCAGGCTCGGGTTCCTGGCCGCCGTCGAGCAGCTGCGCAGGCCCGAGCTCCGTGGGCGACCGGTGGTCGTCGGCGGGAACGGGGACCCGTCGTCACGCAGCGTGGTCGCGACCGCGTCCTACGAGGCCCGGGAGTTCGGGGTGCGGTCCGGGATGCCGATGCGGCTGGCCGCCCGGCGCTGCCCCGAGGCGGCGTTCCTGCCCGCCGACAACCCGACCTACGAGGCGGCGTCGGAGCAGGTCATGGCGGTCCTGCGGGAGTTCGACGTCGTCGTCGAGGTGATCGGCTGGGACGAGGCCTTCCTGCAGTGGGACGGCGAGGACCCGGAGTCGCTCGCCCGGGAGGTGCGGGCGGAGGTCCGCGCGCGGACCCACCTGTCGTGCGCGGTGGGGATCGGCGACAACACCCTGCGGGCCAAGATGGCCACCGGCCTGGCGAAGCCCGGCGGGATCCACCGGATCACCGCCCACAACTGGTTCGCGACCTTCGGCGACTCCCCCACCGGGGCGCTGCACGGGATCGGCACGAAGACCGAGCGCAAGCTCGCCGAGCTGGGGATCGGGACCGTCACGCAGCTGGCCGAGTCCTCGCCCACCCGGGTCGGCGAGCGGCTCGGCCCGCGGATGGGGCCCTACTACGTGTCGCTGGCGCGCGGGATGGGGCGGACCGAGATGGAGGGCGCCCCGTACGTGCCCCGCTCACGCAGCCGCGAGACCACCTTCGCGGAGAACATCGAGGACTGGGCACGGGTGCGCGCCGAGGTCGCGGCGCTGGCCGCCAGGGTGTCCGCGGACGTGGCCGAGGAGGGCCGGGACGTCGCGCGGGTCGGGGTCAAGGTGCGCTACGCCCCGTTCCTCACCACCACCCGGAGCCTGACCTTGGCGGGCCCCACCCGCGACCCGGCCCACCTCGAGGCCGCCGCGCTCGAGGTCGCGGGATGGTTCCGCACCGACCGCCCGGTGCGGCTGCTGGGGGTGAAGGCGGAGTTCGTGGACGGGTAGGCGACCGCTCGGCGACGAGTCCACGGAACCGTCGGTGGCCGGTGGGAGGCTGCGCTTCCGACGACTCCGGCTCCCGACGACTCCGGCTCCCGACGACTCCGGCTCCGGACACTCCAGGAGGAGGCACCATGTCCTACACCGACAGCCCCTGGCCCGACGGCTCGCCCTGCTGGGTCGACCTCGCCGTCCCCGACCTGCAGCGCGCCCAGGACTTCTACGGCACCGTCATCGGGTGGGACTTCCTGGACTCCGGGGAGGAGTACGGGCACTTCACGATCTGCAGGACCGACGGGCGGGCCGCGGCGGGCATCGGCCCGCTCGTGCAGGAGGGCCAGCCCAGCGTCTGGACCCTGTACTTCGCGACCTCGGACGTGGACGCCACCCTCAAGCTGGTCGACGTGAGCGGCGGCACCGTGCTCGCCGGGCCGATGGACATCCCGGGGAACGGCCGGATGGCCGTGTGCGCGGACGCCACCGGCGGGGTGTTCGGGCTCTGGCAGGCCGCGGGACAGATCGGCACCGAGGTCGTCAACCAGCCCGGCAGCCTCGTGTGGGAGGACGCACGGCTCACGGACGTCGCGGCGGGCAGGCGGTTCTACACCGGACTGTTCCCCTACACGTTCGGCGAGATCCCCGGCCTGCCGCTGGAGGAGTACGGAACCCTCGACCTCGACGGGCGGCCCGTGGGCGGGATGGGCGGGCTGATGGGCGCTCCGGAGGGCACCCCCAGCCACTGGCTCGTCTACTTCGGGGTCGTCTCCGTCGACGCGGCGCTCGCCGCCGCCACGGAGCGCGGCGCCACCGTGCTCTCCCCCGCCGAGGACTCGCCGTTCGGCCGGATGGCCGTGCTCGCGGACCCGTTCGGTGCGCCGTTCGCCCTGCACCAGCCACCGACCGACGACGGGTACACGGGGTGACCTGTATCCGACTTGCTTGCTTGACCTAAGCAAACTTATTCTGGCGGTCCATCCGGAAAGCAGGTGACCGCCCCCCTTGTCCGAAATCGTCCACGTCCGCACGCCGGCCGACCTCCCGCTCGCCGCCACCGAGACCCCGGTACCGCCGCCGACCGCGGCGATCACGGGCGACCCTGCGCCGCACCCGCGCAGGCACGCGGTGTTCGGCGTGGTCTCGCTGGCGCTGCTGATGTTCTCGTTGGACCAGACCTCGGTGTCCACGGCGCTCACCACACTGGGCGCGGACCTCGGGGCCGGGCTGGCGTGGACGAGCTGGACGGTCACGGCCTGCGCGGTGGGGCAGATCCTCGCCCTGCCGCTGGGCGGCAGGCTGGCGGACCAGTTCGGTCGCAGGCGGGTGTTCCTGGTCGCGATCGCGGCGTTCGCCCTGTTCTCCGGGCTGTCCGCGCTGACCACCGACATCGGGCAGCTGATCGCCTGTCGCTTCGTCCAGGGCCTCGCGGGCGGCGTGATGCTGCCCGCGGCCAACGGGCTCGTCGCCTACCACTACGGCCGCGAGCGGGACCGGGCGCTGGCCCTGTTCACCAGCGTGTTCCCCATCGGGGCGATCGTGGGCCCGATCGTCGGCGGGCTGATCCTCACGGCGTGGTCGTGGCACGGGATCTTCCTGGTCAACGTCCCGATCGGGATCGCGCTGCTGGTCGTCGGGTCGCTGGTGCTCACCGAGCCGCCCCGCAACCGTCCGGAGCGGGTGGACCTGCGCGGCATCGCGCTGCTGATGACCACGCTGGTCTCCGGCATGCTCGCGATCACCATGATCGGTTCGCTGGGGTCCGGGGTGGGCGCGGTGGTCGTCCTCGTCGTGGCGGCGGCCGTCTCGGCCGTCGGCGGCTGGGGCTTCGTCCGGCACGCCCGCAGCCACGCCGACGCGGTGGTCCCGATGCGCCTGCTCGCCGGGCGCGGCCTCGGGATCATGAACATCACGAACGTGCTGTTCGGTGCGGCGATCATCGGGTTCTCGGCGCTGCTGCCGCTCTACGCGCAGACCCGGTACGCCCTGCTGCCCCTCGCCGCGGGGGTGCTGCTGACCGCCCGCGCGGTGGGCACCATCGCCTCGTCCGGGGTCGCGGTGGCGCTGCTGCGCCGGACCGGTCACCGCCCGCTGCTGCTCGTGGGGCTCGGGCTGATCGTCTCGGGGCTGGTCGTCTCGGCGGTCCCGCCCGCAGGCGTCTCGCCCGCGCTGTGGCTCTCGTTCGGGGCGGGGCTCTGCGGTCTCGGGATGGGTCTCGCCGGACCCGCCGCGAACAACGCCGGCATGCACCTCGTGGCCGACGACGTCACCGCCGTCTCCGGCCTGCGGATCATGTTCCGGCAGGTCGGCGGCATCGCGGCGATCTCGCTGACCACCGCCGCGCTGTCCGCCAGCACCTCGCCCGGCCTCACCGGCGGGATCGCGTTCGCCGTGCTGGCGGTCCTGCTCACGGCCGCCGCGATCGGCGCCGCCCGCATCCCGAACCACCGCGGGCGGTGGTGACGTCTACGATGGTGATCGGTCATCACCTATCGTGGAGGTCTCGGTGCCAGGCGTCTCCGATCTCGGCGGCACCTCCGGCCACGGCCGGGTACCGGTGCCGGACCCCGCCGAGCCGCCGTTCGCCGCGGCGTGGGAGGCGCGGGCCTTCGCGCTGACGGCCTTCACCATGGGCCGGGTCTCGGGGCGCAACCTGGACGCCTTCCGGCTCACCCTCGACCGGCTCCCCGCCGAGCAGTACTTCGGGGACGGGTACTACGGCCGCTGGCTGCACGCCGCCGAACGGATGCTGGTCGACTCCGCGATCCTCGACCCGGGCGCCGTCGACAGCAGGG
>NZ_JACBXB010000546.1 GCF_013870575.1 Pseudonocardia pini | reverse complement strand
GCCGCGCGTGGGGGCGGGCCGCTCGCCACGCCGCAGCGCCTCGACCAGCTCGACCGCCGACGCCGTGGTCTGGTTGTCGTAGTACTCGTAGTTGACCTGGATCACCGGGCCGAGGTCGCAGGCCGCGAGGCACTCGGCGTGCTCCAGGGTCAGCGACCCGGGGGTGCCGGGCTCGCCCACGGTCTCCTCGTGGCCGACACCCAGCCGCGTGGTCAGCTCCTGGTAGATGGCGTCTCCGCCAAGGGCCGCGCACAGCGTGTTCGTGCACACGCTGACCAGGTGCTCGCCGCACGGGGTGCGCTTGTACATCGTGTAGAAGGTCGCCACCGCGCTGACCTCGGCGGTGGTGAGCTCCAGCAGCTCGGCGCAGAACCGGATCCCCGCCTGGCTCACGTAGCCCTCGACCGACTGCACGAGGTGCAGCAGCGGGAGCAGCGCCGACCGCTCCACCGGGTAGCGCGCGATGATCTCCTTCGCGCGCTGCCGGGTGAGCTCGTCGAAGGTCGGCGAGACCGGCGACGGCTCGGGCCGGGCCTGCCAGGTCCGCTCGGCGGGGAGCGCGGGGCCGGGCCGCTTCTCGGGGGTTCCCTCGGGCAGGCTCACCGGTCCACCCCTCCCATCACGGGGTCGATGCTCGCGACGGCGGCGATGACGTCGGCGACCATGCCGCCCTCGCTCATCGCCGGCATGCACTGCAGGTTGACGAAGCTGGGGTCCCGGACGTGGACGCGCACCGGACGCGTGCCGCCGTCGGACACCAGGTGGTAGCCCAGCTCGCCGCGCGGGGACTCGACGGCCGAGTAGACCTGCCCCGGCGGGACGTGGAAGCCCTCGGTGACCAGCTTGAAGTGGTGGATCAGCGACTCCATGGACTGCCCCATGATCTTGCGGACGTGCTCGAGGGAGTTGCCCATCCCGTCGCTGCCGATCGACAGCTGCGCGGGCCACGCGACCTTGCGGTCCGCCACCATCACCGGGCCGGGCTCGATCTTGTCCACGGCCTGCTCGATGATCTTCAGCGACTCGTGCATCTCGGCGACGCGCAGCCGGTAACGCGCGTAGCAGTCGCCCTCCGTCGCCGTGGGGACGTCGAAGTCGAACTCCTCGTAGCAGGAGTACGGCTCGACCTTGCGCTGGTCCCAGGCCAGGCCCGCGGACCGCAGGATCGGCCCGGTGGCGCCGAGCGCCAGGCAGCCGTCGACGGGCAGGTAGCCGACGCCCTCGAGGCGCTGCTTCCAGATCGGCTGGCCGGTGAGCAGCTTGTCGTAGTCCGGCAGCCGCGAGCGCATCAGCGTGACGAACTCGGTGACCTTCGCCGCCCAGTCCTCCGGGAGGTCCTGCGCGAGCCCGCCGGGCCGGATGAACGCGTGGTTCATCCGCAGGCCCGTCAGGTACTCGAGGAGGTGGAGCACCTCCTCGCGCTCGCGGAACCCGGCCGTCATGCCGGTGAGCGCGCCGAGCTCCATGCCGCCGGTCGCCAGGCACACCAGGTGCGAGCCGATCCGGTTGATCTCCATCAGCATCACGCGCATGAGCTGCGCGCGCCGCGGCACCTCGATGCCGAGCAGCTTCTCCACGCCGAGGCAGTAGGCGGCCTCGTTGAACAGCGGCGCCAGGTAGTCCATCCGCGTCACGAACGTGACGCCCTGGGTCCAGTTCCGGTACTCGCAGTTCTTCTCGATGCCGGTGTGCAGGTAGCCGATCACCGAGCGGGCCTGGGTGACGGTCTCGCCCTCCAGCTCCAGCACCAACCGCAGCACCCCGTGGGTCGACGGGTGCTGGGGGCCCATGTTGATCACGATGCGGTCGTCGTGCTCGTCGGTGGACACGCTGTCCATCAACGAGTCCCAGTCGCCGCCGGTGACCGTGTAGACGGTGCCCTCGGTCGTCTCGCGGGGTTCGGCGGAGTACGGGTCGGTCGTGCTCACGAGTAGGCCCTCCGCTCGTCGGGCGGAGGTATCTCCGCGCCCTTGTACTCCACGGGGATCCCGCCCAGCGGGTAGTCCTTGCGCTGCGGGTGACCGGCCCAGTCGTCCGGCATGAGGATCCGGGTCAGCGCCGGGTGCCCGTCGAAGATCACCCCGAACATGTCCCAGGTCTCGCGCTCGTGCCAGTCCGCCGTGGGGTAGATCGACACGACGCTCGGCAGGTGCGGGTCGGCCGGGTCCAGGGCGACCTCGAGCCGGATCCGCCGCCGCCAGGTCATCGACAGCAGGTGGTAGACGACGTGCAACGGCTGGTGGACCGCTGCCCCGTCGGGTGCGGTGTAGTCCACACCGGACACCCCGGACAGCAGCTCGAACCGCAGCTCCGGCTCGTCCCGCAGGGCGCGGCAGACCTCGGCGATCCGCTCGCGCTCCACGTAGAAGGTGATCTCGCCGCGGTCGATCGTGATCTGCCGGACCGCGCTGCGGGCCACCCCGCGGCGGTCGAGGGACTCGGCCAGCTCGTCGGCCAGCTCGTCGAACCAGCCGCCGTAGGGCCGTTCCGCCGGGGCGGGCGCGTAGCCGGGCAGCTTCAGCCCGCCGAAGCCGGAGGTGTCGCCGCTGCCCCGCACGCCGAACATGCCGGAGCGCTCGCGGGTCGGCGAGAGCCGGGTGCCGCCTTCGGGGGTCTCGGCGGTCTGCTCGACCTCGCCCGACTCGGGGGCCTCGCCGCCCGCCGCACGCTGCTCCTCGACGGCGGGGCCGCTCGCCTCGGCGCTCGACTGCTCGCCGCCCGTCGGCTCCTCGCGGTCCTTGCTGGTCGCCATCAGGCCTGCTCCGCCTTGTCCTTCGGGGCGTACTTGATCGACGACGGGATCATCGGGGTCTTGTACCCGCTCGCGGCCAGCGCCGCGGCCCGCTTGGTGCCCAGCGGCTCGTCCATGATCTTCGCGTGGATCTTGAGGATCGCGTCCATGAGCATCTCCGGCCGCGGCGGGCAGCCCGGCAGGTACATGTCCACCGGCACCACGTGGTCCACGCCCTGGACGATCGCGTAGTTGTTGAACATGCCGCCGGAGCTGGCGCACACGCCCATCGCGAGCACCCAGCGCGGCTCGGGCATCTGGTCGTAGATCTGCCGCAGGACCGGGGCCATCTTGTTGCTCACCCGGCCCGCCACGATCATCAGGTCGGCCTGCCGCGGCGAGGCCCGGAAGACCTCCATGCCGAAGCGGGCCAGGTCGTAGCGGGGCGCGCCGGTGGTCATCATCTCGATCGCGCAGCAGGCCAGCCCGAAGGTGGCGGGCCAGAGCGAGGACTTGCGGGTCCAGTTGACCAGCTTCTCCACGCTGGTCAGCAGGACCCCGGACGGCAGGTGTTCCTCGAGTCCCATGTCAGTTCCAATCCAGTCCGCCGCGCCGCCAGACGTACGCGTAGGCGAAGCCGACCGTGATGACGAACAGAATGATCTCCACCAGGCCGAACAGCCCCAGGGCGTCCGCGCTGACCGCGAACGGGTAGAGGAAGACCATCTCGATGTCGAAGAGGATGAACAGCATCGCCGTGAGGTAGTAGGCGACCGGCATCCGGCCGCCGCCCACGACGGGCTTCGGCGAGGGCTCGATCCCGCACTCGTAGGAGTCCAGCTTGGCCCGGTTGTACCGACGCGGGCCGATGTAGGGCGCCGCCGTGACGGAGAACAGCGCGAACGCGCCCGCCAGGATGGCCATGAACAGAAGCGCCAGGTAGGGATCGAGCATCGTGCACCTTCGTTGTCTGCACTGCTACGGGACGTACGTCGTGTGACCTGTGTGACCTGCGTCGGACCCTACGTGTGCGGGGTCACGTGACGGTGTTGCTCGCGGTGTCGACCACCGAGACGTCGTTCGAGCCGTTGTTGGTC
>NZ_JACBXB010000545.1 GCF_013870575.1 Pseudonocardia pini | reverse complement strand
TCACCTGGGAGGACCCCACCGGCGGGCTCGCCGAGACCGGGTCGGACCGCACCGACGCCGCGTTCCTCTGGCTGCCCTACCCGGACCCGGACGGCAGGTTCACGCACGTCACGGTGGCGGAGGAACCCCGGCTGGTGGCCCTGCCCGCCGCGCACGCCCTCGCCGACCGGCCGGAGATCGCCTTCGACGACCTGCTCGACGAGCCGTTCCTCGCCCTCCCCGCGGGCAGCGGCCCGCTCCGCGACCACTGGCTGGCCACGGCCGAACGGGGCGGCCGCCCGGTCCGGGTCGGCGCCGAGATCGCGAGCACCGAGGAGACCGCGGAGGCGCTCGAGGCCGGGCTCGGGATCTGCCTGCTGGCCCGCGGGAACGTGCCGCTGGTGAAGCGCGCGTCCGTGGTGTTCCGACCGGTCACCGGGGTCTCGCCGAGCACGTTGGTGCTCGCCTGGCGCGCCGACGACGAGCGTCCGCTGCTGACCGCGCTCCGGCGGGCGGTGCGTGAGGTCGTCAGCCGGTGAACAGGGCGAACCAGATGGCGATCTGGTGACAGATCGCGGCCAGCACCGTGGCCGCGTGGAAGAACTCGTGGTAGCCGAAGGTGCGCGGCCACGGGTTGGGCCAGTGCACGGCGTAGAACACCGCGCCGACCGTGTAGAGCGCGCCGCCGACCAGCAGCAGGACCAAGGCGGCCACGCCGGCGTTGGCCAGCAGGTCCGGCAGCACGAAGACCGCGACCCAGCCGAGCGCCAGGTAGATCGGCACGCCCACCCACTTCGGCGCGTGCGGCCAGCAGACCTTCAGGACCACGCCGAGCAGCGCCCCGCCCCACACCGTGAGCAGCACCCAGCGCCCCGTGCTCCAGGGCATCGCGAGCAGGGCGACGGGCGTGTACGTGCCCGCGATGAACACGAAGATCATCGAGTGGTCGAGCCTGCGCATGATCAGCCTGCTGCGCGGGGTGGACCAGGTGCGCCGGTGGTAGAGCGCGCTCGTGCCGAACAGGCCGAGGATCGTGACGCTGTAGACCGACGTGGCCAGCGCCGCGACCCCGCCGACCAGGCTGGCCGAGATCGCGATCAGCGTGGCGCAGGCGGCCACCGAGACGACGAACGACCAGAAGTGCAGCCAGCCACGCATCCGCGGCTTGACGAACGGTGCGTCGGGGGGCGGCACGAGCCCGGCGTTCACCCGGCCGAGCGTACGGGATCCGCGGCCGCGGCGAGGTTGCCGGGCGGTGGCCGGTGGGTGAAGCGCGCCGGATGCCGGTGTGATGTCACCGACTGCGTCGGGGGGCGGCGTAGGCTGCCCGCCCGTGGGTGTTCGCGACCTGCTCTATTCGACCTACGAGGCGAGGCTCGCCCGGCGGCTGGCTGGTGCCGCCCGGCCACGGCATGTCGCCCTCATCCTCGACGGCAACCGTCGCTGGGCCCGGGACGCGGGCCACGACGACGTCAACGCGGGCCACCGCGTGGGGGCCGCGAAGATCTCCGACCTGCTCGGCTGGTGTGCCGAGTCCGGGGTCGAGGTCGTCACGCTGTTCCTGCTCTCGACGGACAACCTCTCCCGCCCCGACGACGAGCTGCTGCCGCTGCTCGAGATCATCGCGGACGTCGTCGACGAGCTGAGCGGGCCGAGCACGCCCTGGCGGCTGCGGGTCGTCGGCGCGCTGGAGCTGCTGCCCCCCGCGATGGCCCAGCGGCTCACGGCGGCGGCGGAGCGCACCGGCGACCGCAGCGGGCTGCAGCTCAACGTCGCCGTCGGGTACGGCGGCAGGCAGGAGATCGCCGACGCCGTGCGCAAGCTGCTGCTGCAGCACGCCGAGTCCGGCACGACGATCGAGGAGCTGGCCGAGGTCCTCGACGTCGACCACATCGCGGCGCACCTGTACACGTCCGGTCAGCCCGATCCCGACCTGGTCATCCGGACCTCGGGCGAGCAGCGCCTCTCCGGGTTCCTGCTCTGGCAGAGCGCGCACTCGGAGTTCCACTTCTGCGAGGCCCACTGGCCGGAGTTCCGGCGCGTGGACTTCCTGCGGGCCCTGCGGGAGTACGCCGCCCGGCACCGCCGCTTCGGGGGCTGACCCCGGGGCCACACCCGAAGACCTCCGGACGCACGAAGGGCGCCGGACCGTGTGGTCCGACGCCCTCCGCAGGAGCTCAGATTCAGTCGACCGAGTCGCCCGCGCCCGAGATCTGGCCGCAGGAGCGGTCGGTGTCGGTGGCGATGTCGGTGCTCGACGACGCCGAGCCCAGGATGCCCAGGGCGCCGGTGGCGGCACCGACGAGGTCCTTGGCGTTGACCTGGCCCGCGAGCACGCCCGCGTTGACCGGGACGTCGTTGTTGCACGCCTGGACCGGCACGTTGGCGTTGTTGCCGGAGACGTTGATCAGGCCCTTGCCGGTCTTGTCGATGCCGACCGACGACGAGCTGTCGTGGGCGAACGCCAGCGGGCTCATGGCGACGATGGACGCCGCGGAGGCGGCGGCGACGAGGGCAACCTTCTTCAGCACGTGTACTTCTCCTGTGAGTCGAGCGCCTGAGAATCAGGCGGAGACAAGTCGGTGTCCGACCGGGGAGCCCGCACCGACTGAGCACAATCTATCGCTTCCGGCGGCCGCGGAGAAACTGACGACACGATCGTGTCTGCAATTTTTCCGAGTCCGGGTTACGCCCACGATCGGTGGAATCCCGGAGGCATTTCGAACGGCTGGGAAAATCGTCGGAAACGGCGAGAACGCCGGACCCCGTGCGGGGCCCGGCGTTCTCGGGTACGACGTGGGTCAGCTGACCGAGTCGCCCGCGCCCGACTCCTGGCCGCAGGAGCGGTCCGAGTCGGTGGCGATCGCGGTGGTGGCGTCGGCCTTGCCGAACAGCGCCGCCGCACCGGTGAGGGCACCGGTCAGGTCCTTGACGTTGCCCTGCACGGCGCCGAGGCCGGCGTTGACCGGGACGTCGTTGTTGCAGGCCTGGATCGGCACGTTGAGGTTGTTGCCGGAGACGTTGACGAGGCCCTTGCCGGACTTGTCGATCCCGACGGTCTCCGAGCCCTGGTAGCTAGCCTTGTCGCCCGCGAACGCGAGCGGGCTGACGGCGATGAGGGACGCGGCGACGCCGGCCACAACAATTCCAGCCTTCTTCAGCACAGTTCTTCTCCTGTTAAGTGCGTGGGGCCGGCGAACCGGCTCCGATCACGTCAGCGTCCGACCGGGGAGCCCGCGCTGACTGAGGGAAAAGCTATCCGTCCGGCGGATCACCAACAAATCTCGTACCACCATCGTGTGAGTCCGCAACCCTCAGTTTGGTTATTCCCGGGATCGGGTGATCTCTGACATTCGTCCGTGAGTGTGTCCGGGCGTCGGCGAGGACGGAGAGTCGTCTGCTCACTCCTTCGGGACGGGCCCGGTCACGATCGTGGCGAGGCGCCGGCCGGGCCTGTGCGCGGTAGCGTCCGCAGGATGCGGTCCGCGAAGGTCAGAGCGTCGGTGGTGGCACGTGACACCGCGCTGCTCGCCTTCCGGCTGGACCGTCTGGTGCCCGGGCTCGTGGAGTCCTGGACCGGGGACGCGGCCCTGCGGCGGCACGCGCGGTCCGGGCCCCCGCCGTCGGCGCGGGAGCTCTTGGAGGCGGCCGAGGGGCTGCGGCGTGCCCTCGAGTTCGTGGAGCTGTCACCGGTGCGGCGGGCGTTCCTCGCGGGCGAGCTGACCGCCCTGGCCCGGGCGGCGCGGGGGCTGGCGGGCGAGCGCGTCGGGCTGGAGGTCGAGATCCGCGAGAGCTACGGCGTCACGGTGGGCCTCGGCGACCCGGACCGCTACCGGGAGGCGCACCGGCGGATCGGGGAGCT
>NZ_JACBXB010000544.1 GCF_013870575.1 Pseudonocardia pini | reverse complement strand
GGGACCAGCCGCGCGGACACGAGGTCCGCGGCGAGGTTGACCACGACCGTCGTGAGCGCGAAGAGCAGCGCGTAGGTCTGCACGACCGGCAGGTCCCGGGTCTGCACCGCCGAGACGAAGCCCGACCCGATGCCCGGCAGCGCGAACAGCGCCTCGACCACCAGGACCCCGCCGAGCAGCCCGTCGATCGTGCGCGCGAACTGCTGCACCGACGGCACCACCGCCCCCGGCAGGACGTGCCGCAGCAGGAGCGTCCGCTCGCCCAGCCCGAGCCTGCGCAGGTGCGCGACGTGCTCGGCCGCCTCCGTCTCGACGACGCCGATCCGGACCTGCCGCGCCAGGCTCCCGAGCTGGTTCGACACCAGGATGGTGATCGGGAGGACCAGCATCGCAGGCGTCAGGCCGGAGACCCCCACCGTGCCTGCGGCGGTGGCGGGCAGCCAGCCGAGCTGGAGCGCGAACAGGGCGACGAGCAGCAACCCGAGCGCGAAGTCCGGCACGGCCTGCGCGACGGTCGTGGTGGCCGTGACCAGCCGGTCCGCCGCCGAACCCGGCCGCCGCCCCGCGCAGCAGCCCAGTGCGACCGCGAGTGGCACGAGGATCGCCACCGCCAGGAGCGCCGGCAGCGCGGTGAGCACGAAACGTGCACCCAGGTCCTCGACGACCGGGCGGCCCGTCGCGAGCGACGTGCCGAGATCGCCGTGCAGCAGGCCGCCGACCCAGTCCAGGAAGCGCTCTGTCGCCGGCCGGTCCAGGCCGAGCCGCTCCTGCAGCACCGCGATCTGCTCGGGGGTGGCGAGTGGGCCGAGGACCACCTCGGCGGTGTTCCCGGGCAGGAACGTGGTCAGCGCGAAGACCGCGACCGTGACGGCCGCGAGCTGCAGCAGCGCGATCCCCGCCCGCAGCCTCACCCCAGGGAGACCCGGGAGAAGTTCGCCCAGTCGTAGGTGTTCGGGCGGAACGCGCCGAGCCCCCGCACCGCGGAGTCCGCCCCGACGATCCAGTCGCTGACGCCCCAGATCGGGGCGGCGACGTCGTCGTGGACGAGGGTCAGGGCCCGGCCGATCGACTGGGCGCGGACGGCGTCGTCCGGGCTGGCGAGGGCCTGCGCGTAGAGCCGGTCGATCTCGGGGTTGCGGTACTTGCTGAAGCTCGCCTGTTCCCGGCTGGTCAGCTGGGTGGTGGCGATCCAGTTCGGGATCGGCAGGGTGCCGGTGCGTCCGAAGTGGAAGGTCGCGGACCTGCGGACGTCCGCGAAGTACGTCTCCGGCGGGACGGTCCTGGTCTGCACGGTCAGCCCGACCTCGGCGAGCTGCGCGACCACGAGCTGGGTCGCCGCCTGCCAGGACGGGTCCGTGACGCCGGTCGACAGCTCCACCATGGACACCCCCGACTCGGCGACGAGCGCACGCGCGCGGTCGACGTCTCGCTCCCGCTGCGGGACGGAGTCCGGGTAGTACTGCAGGCCCGGCCCGAACATGTCGTTGCCCGGGACGCCGCGCCCGAGCAGCGCGACCTGGGCGAGGGCGGGCCGGTCGAGCCCCAGGACCAGGGCCTGCCGCAGCCGCGGGTCGGCGAACGGCGCCCGGTCGTGCTTGACGTAGAGGAACTGCGACGCGGCGGCGGGCGCGGCGAGGACCTGCGCGCGGGAGTCCGACTCCAGCTGCTGGGCACTGGTCGCGCGGATGTCGTGGGCGTACTCGATCTGGCCGGAGAGCAGCGCGCCGATCCGGGCGCTCTCGTCGTTGATCGGCAGGAACTCGAGCTCCTCGAGCGGCGGGGCGCCGTCCCAGTAGGCGTCGTTGCGGCGGTAGAGCGCCGGGCCGCCCGGGGTGAACGAGACGAACCGGAACGGGCCGGAGCCGACGGGCGCGGTGAAGTCGGTGGTCCCCTCGGGCACGATCTCGCTGCCGTAGGAGCCGAAGCCGACCGGGAAGAGCTGGTTGGGCGCACCGAGCACGATCTCCAGCTCGCGGTCCGAGACCGCCCGGCTGGCGGCGAAGTCGATGCCGGCGAACAGCGGTGCGGCGCTCGCCGTCGTGGCCGGGTCGGCGATCCGCCGGTAGGTGTAGAGGACGTCGGCGGCGCGGACCGGGCGCCCGTCGTGGAAGCTCGCCTGCCTCAGCACGATGCGCCAGCGGGTGCCGGTCGCGTCGCCCTCCCAGGACTCGGCGAGCCTCGGGGTGCACGACATGTCCTGCTCCCAGCGGCCCAGGGTGTCGAAGCAGGCCTTCGCTCGCGCCTGGTCGGCGAACTGCGGGAGCACGTGCGGGTCGAGCTTCTCCTGCGAGCCCCCTGCCACGAACGCCGCCCGCAGCCGCCCGCCTGCCTGCGCGGTCTCGGCGCCACCGGAGCACGCCGGGAGCGCGGCCAGGGTCGCGAGCGCACCGGCTCCGGCGAGGAACCTGCGGCGAGTGACGATCATGGGACCTCCTTGTCGGCCCCGGCAGCGTATAGCCTCTGATCTGAACAGTCCGTCATATGTCGGAGAGGTCACCGTGCCCCAGGGCCGCCGTCGGGGCCGGTGCCCGAGCCGGGCGTTATGGAGCCACAACTGTCGAATCGAGGCGTCGAAACGACAGTTGTGGCTCCATAACGGCGGCTGGGCGGTCTGGGGCTACCGGCCGGTGACCCCGTCGAGGGCCTCGCGGAGCAGGTCGGCGTGGCCGTTGTGGCGGGCGTACTCGACGAGCAGGAAGGTGTAGACGGTCCGGACGGAGGTCGGCTCGCCGCGGAAGTCGATCTCCCGGTCCAGCGGGACGCCCGCGGCCGCGGCGTCCGAGGCGGCCCGCTCCGCCTGCAGGGCCGCGACCTCGTCCGCGGCGCGGGCGGGGTCGGCGGCGGCGGAGTCCGTGGGGTCTCCGGGGCCGCCGTGCAGGGGCTCGATCTCCCGACCCGCGACGCGTTGCCGCAGCCAGACCCGGTCGACCTTCGCGAGGTGGCGGACCAGACCCAGCAACGACAGCGCCGACGGCAGCGGCCGGGCGGCGAGCTGCTCCGCCGTCAGGCCCGCGCAGATCCGCAGCAGCGTGGCCCGCCGGCGGTCCAGCTGGGCCTGCAGCACCGTGCGTTCCGAGCCGACACCCGGGCCGTCGGCCGGCAGGAACGCGACGGGAGCGGGGGGCGGTTCGGTGAACGCCAGGTCATGGCTCCAGCGTGACGGTGCGGCCCTCGTCGTGGCTGACCCGGGCGGCGTCGAGCACCCGCAGCGTGGCGACGGCGTCGGCGCCGGAGACCGGCACCGAGCCCTCCCCGGCGACCGCACGGGCGAACCCCTCGTAGTAGTCCACATAGGAACCCTGGGCCGAGGGCACGCGCTCGGCGCCCGCCACGGTGTGCAGCGTCCCCCAGCGCTCCGGCGCCTCGACGCCCCAGCCCACGGGATCCTCCGCGGGTCGGCGACCGGCGAGGATCGCCTGCGTCTGGACGTCGGACATGGCCGAGACGTAGGCGCCGTCCGCACCGAGGATCCGGATCTCGCGGTCCACCAACCGGTTCACCTTGCTCGCGGACAGGTGCGAGTGGGTGCCGGAGGCGTGCGTGAGCGTGACGACGAACCCGGCGTCCGTCTCCCCCTCGGGCAGGGTCACGAGGTCGAGGGTCGCCGACACCCGCACCGCGGGCCCGAACAACCACAGCGCCTGGTCCACGAGGTGGCTCCCGAGGTCTCGCAGCAGCCCGCCGCCCGGACCGGCCTCGAGCGTGGCCGGGTCGTCGAAGTCCATCCGGGAGTCGAAGCGCCAGATCTCGCCGAGCCGGTCCCGCACGGTGAGGAAGGTGCGGACGTCGGTGTCCCAGCGGCGGTTGTGGAACACGGCGAGCTGCACGCCCGCCGCCGCGGC
>NZ_JACBXB010000543.1 GCF_013870575.1 Pseudonocardia pini | reverse complement strand
TACTGCCGGTACACGCCCACTCCGCGTCGGGTCGGCTCGCAGACCAGGGCACCAGGTCGGTGATCGCGGCGACGAGCAGCGGGGTGGTGAAGGCGTTCGTCGCGCCCTGGGCGGCCCGGGCGGCCAGGAACCATCCCATCGACGGCGCGAGCACGCACGCCGCGCAGGCCGGCACGAAGAGCAGCAGCGAGACCCGCATCGTGCGGGCTCGGCCCCAGCGCTCCGCGAGCGTGCCGCTGACCAGCATCAACGCCGCGAACGGCAGCATGTAGGCGGTGACGGCGCCCGCGGCGAGCTCCGGCGTGGAGTCCAGCCCGTGCGCGACCTCGTGCACCATCGGCGTGACCATGGTGCTGGCGTACGGGCCGAGGAACCCCCCGACGTAGAGCGGCCACGCCCGGACAGCCGGGCGTGGCCGCGCGAACGCCGGTGCGCGATCAGACATCCACCAGGTTCTTCACGAGCGCGTCGTAGGAGTTCGTGTCCTCGATCAGACCCCAGGAGACCATCCAGTCGTAGGTGCGCTGGAACTGCTCCTGCGGGTACGGCGCCGGGTCGACGTAGCGCAGCCTGCCCAGCGGGATCTCCTCCGGCGCCACCGAACCGAGCTCCGCCGGGATCTCCGCGGTCAGGTGGTGGAGGTAGGGGCGCGGGTCCTCGTTGATCTTCGCGACCGCGCGGACGACCGCGCGGTTGATCCGCTCGTAGGTGTCCGCGTCGATCTCGGGGCTGGCGATCTCGGCGCCGACGTAGAACGCCTCCGCGAGCACCTTGTACCCCTGCTTCTCGGCGAGGGTGATCCACGGCTCCATCAGCGCCGCGGCCTCGACGGTGCCGTCGCGCAGCGCCTCGAACCGCACCTGCGGGCCGCCGTAGTGCGCGATCGTGATCTCCTCGCGGGGCAGGAAGCCCTCGAGGGTCTGCAGCGCCACGTAGTGCGAGCCGTGGTGGAAGTTCACCGCGACGGTCTTCCCGGCCAGGTCCTGCGGGTGGGTGGCCGGGTGGTCGCCGCGGACCATGATCGCCTGGCCGTTGACGGCGGCGCGCTTGGACACGATCCGCCCGCCGACGGTGGTGTCCTGCGTGCGGCGGACCTGGCCCCACTCGCAGGCCCGGTACATCGAGGCCTCGCCGGACTCGAAGTGCGACTTGGTCGAGCCGAACGAGCTGAGCAGCTCGTGGTCCTCCAGCGGGGCGATCCCGGCGCGGGCGTAGTCCTTGGTCACGAACTCGACGTCGACGCCCTCCTCCTCGAAGTAGCCCTCGTCCTTGGCGACGAGCTGGGGCAGCGAGAAGACCAGGGAGAGCAGCTCCATGGTCACCTTGGGGCGGGTCATGGTGGGTCCTTCCTCTACAGCGCGGAGACGATGCGGGCGTGCAGGTCGAACAGGTACGGGTCCTCGGCGGACCGCGGCCGCTCCCGGTCGACGCGGTACTCCGCGGCGATCCGGGCCGGCCTGCCCGCCAGGACGATCACCCGGTCCGCCAGCAGGGCGGCCTCGAGCGGGTTGTGGGTCACGAGCAGGCCGGTGCGCGAGCGCTCCATCCACAGGTCCTGCAGCAGCAGTCGGAGCTTGCGGGCGGTCAGCTCGTCGAGCGCGGAGAACGGCTCGTCGAGCAGCACGAGATCGGGCTCGACGGCGAAGGCGCGCGCCACGGCGACGCGCTGGCGCTGACCGCCGGACAGGACCGTGGGGTAGGAGCCCGCGTACTCGCTCAGCCCCACCGCCGCGAGCGCGGAGTCGGCCCCCGCGGCGTCCACGCCCGCCGCCTCGCAGGCGAGCGTGACGTTCTCCCGCACCGAGAGCCAGTCCAGCAGACGCGGCTGCTGGAACACCACGCCGAGCCGCGGGTCGCCGCGGTCGACGGTGCCCGTGTCCGGCGGCACCAGGCCCGCGACGATGTGCAGCAGCGTGGTCTTCCCGGTCCCGGAGGCGCCCACCACGGCCACCAGCTCGCCGGGCTCGACGGTCAGCGAGAAGTCCGCCAGGACCTGCTGCGGGGTACCGCTGCGGGCGTCGACGAAGGTCTTGCCGACCCCGTCGAGCCGGACCCGGGTGGTCACCGGCGCGCTCACACGCTCACCGCCTTGCGCCAGCGGCTCGTGCGGCGTTCGAGGCCCTGCAGGATCCCGTACTCAAGCAGGGCCATCACGACCGCGAACAGCAGGGTCCAGGCGAGCACCGCGGCGACGTTCTGCGCGGCGAAGGCGTTGTTGAGCTGGTAGCCGACGCCCGACGACATCCCGAACACCTCGACCAGGACGATCACCTTCCAGCCCAGCGAGAGCCCGAGGCGCGCGCCGGCGAACAGCGAGGGCGCCAACGCGGGCAGCCACAGCTTGCGCAGCCGGGTGGTGCGGGAGAACCGGTAGACGTGGGCCATCTCCAGCAGGTCGGGATCGACCGACCGGGTGCCCTGGTAGATCTGGAGCATCAGCGGCGGGGCCGAGGACAACGCCACCGCGGCGACCGGGTTGACCAGGTCGATGCCGAACCAGATCACGCAGAGCAGCGCCCAGACCAGGCCGGGGATGGTGAGGCCGAGCAGCACGGCGGGCTCGAAGAACCGGCGGGCGAACTCGTTGCGTCCCATCGCGATCCCGACGGCGACGGCCACCACGAACGCCAGGGCGAACCCGAGTGCCACCCGGAGCACCGTGATCCCGAGCTGGTCGAGGAACGATCCGTCGGACACGATGTCGGCCAGCTCGGTGACGATCTCGGGAACCCCCGGGACCAGCACGCTGTCCAGCAGCACCGCCATCAGCTGCCAGGCCCCCGCCAGGAGCACCAGGAAGAGCAACGCGGGCAGGAACCGCGGCCCGCGCCGCGGTCTCGGGGCGGCGGCGAGGGCGGCGGACACCCGGGTGGGCCGGACCTCGGTGGCGGTCATGCCGATCCGCCGAGATCGAGCCACGGCACCTGCGCGGGCTGCGCCTTCACCAGCCCGACCTGCTGCGCCACCTCGGTCTGGCGTCGCAGGTTGGCGAACACGGACTCGCCCCAGACGACCGGGTAGACGTCGCGCATCCGGCTGGGCAGCAGCTCGATCGCCGCCTTCTCGTCCGCAGGGATGCCGTAGGCGTCGGCGAGGTCGGCGAGGACCTGCGGCCGCTCCTGGATCACCTCGTGGGCCTTCAGGCGCAGGGTGGCCAGCGCCGCGGCGGTCTCCCGGTTGCCGTCGACCCAGGCGCGGGTGGCGCCCTGGCCGTTGAGGAACAGCGCGTTCGGGTCCTCGCCGGTGCCCTGCGCCCACAGCTCGCCGACCGTCGCGAGCTGCCGGGCGCCCTTCCCGACGAGCCGGGTGGCGTTGGGCTCGATGGTCACGATCGCGTCGACGTCGCCCCGGTCGAACAGGGCGAGCCCGGCCAGCACGGCACCGGGGAAGAGCTGGTGGTCGGCGGTGAAGTCGCTGCCGTTCACGGCGAGGGCGAGCTGGGTGGAGCGGAACGCGTCGCTGTTGTTCGGCGGCGTCGCGATCTTCTTGCCGCGGAGGTCCGCGACGGTGCGGTAGGGGCTGTTCTCCGGGACCAGCCAGCGCACGTGGTTGTTCAGGCTCGTGGAGAACAGCACGACGTCGGCGCCCGCCTCGCCCGCGACCACGGCCCCGAGCGGCCCCATGCTGGCCACGTCGAGAGCGCCGGAGAGCAGCTTGTTCTGGACGTCGCCGGGGCCGGTGCCCGCCACGTAGCTGAGGTCGAGGTTCCCGACCAGGCCGTTCTGCTCGCTGATCGGCCTGATCACCGCGCCCGCGGTGCCCGCCTGGCTGTCCTCCACCCGTGCGGCGAGGGTGGTGCCCGCGGGGTCGCTCCCGCCGCAGGCGGCGAGCAGGGGGGCGGCGGCGA
>NZ_JACBXB010000542.1 GCF_013870575.1 Pseudonocardia pini | reverse complement strand
CACTCGCGGCCCTGCGCAAGCGGGGGACCTGGGAGATCGCGGGCCGCGAGCTCGCCCTCACGAACCTGGACAAGGTGCTGTTCCCCGCCCGCGGGGCGCAGCCGCGGGTCACGAAGCGGGACCTGGTCCGCTACTACGCGCTGATCGCCCCGCGGATGCTGCCCTACCTCGAGGGCCGCCCGGTGAACCTGCACCGCTTCCCGGACGGCGTCGACGAGCCCGGGTTCTGGCAGAAGGAGCTGCCCGGGCACGCCCCGGAGTGGCTGCGGTTCTGGGACAACCCGGAGGCGGAGGCGGGGGAGTCCCGCCGGTACGCGGTGGTCGACTCGGTGGCCGCGCTGGTGTGGATGGCCAACCACGGCGCCGTCGAGCTGCACCCGTGGACCTCCCGGCTGCCCACCGTGCACGAGCCCCGCTGGGCGCTGATCGACATCGACCCCGGCCCCGCCAGCGGGTTCGCCGAGGTCCTGGTCCTGGCCCGGCTGTACCGCACCGCGCTGGCGCACCTGGGCGTCTCGGGGGCGCCGAAGGTGACCGGGCAGCGGGGCGTCCAGATCTGGGTGCCGGTGCGGGCCGGGTACTCCTTCGCCGACACCCGTAGGTGGGTCGAGCGGCTGTCCAAGGCGGTCGGTCGGACGGTGCCCGAGCTCGTGTCGTGGGAGTGGCACACGGACCGTCGCGAGGGGCTGATCCGCCTCGACTACACCCAGAACGCGATCAACCGGACCCTGGTGGCACCGTTCAGCCCGCGCCCCCGCGCCGGGGCCCCGGTGTCGGTGCCGATCACGTGGGCCGAGCTCGACGACCCCGACCTGCGCCCCGACCGCTGGACCCTCCACACCGTCCTCGACCGGCTCGCGGGGACCGGCGACCCCCTGGCCGAGCTGGTCGGCCGCGACCAGGAGCTGCCGAGCCTCTAGCTGTCCCGCCGGCAGAGGTTGTTGACGCGGTGGGCGGGTGGGTGTCCGCCGAGCGCAGTGTGGGGCCGGTGGACGTTGTAGCCGTGTAGCCAGGTCGGTAGCGAGGCGACACGCTCGGCTGAGGACTCGTAGACGGTGGCGTAGGCCCATTCCTGGGCGAGGGTGCGGTTGAACCGTTCGGCTTTGCCGTTCGTCCAGGGACAGCGGGGCTTGGTGAACCGTTGTCCGATACCGAGCTCGGTGCAGGTCGCGGCGAACAGGCGGCTGTTGCGGTGGGTCATGGCGTTGTCGGTCATGATCCGTTCCACCCGGATGCCGTGGTCGGCGAACCAGGCGTGCGCGCGGCGCAGGAACCCGGTGCAGGCGTGCTGGTTCTCCCCGCCGTCGGTGCTGGTGATGACTTCGACGTAGGCCAGGCGGGAGTGGTCGTCGACCGCGACGTGGACGTAGTCGTAGCCCACCCGCGGCCCGGACCGGGCAGCTCTGGACTGCGCGGAGCTCCGTCCGTGGGCCCGCCAGCCGCCGCCTGAGCGGATGTGGCCGAGTTTCTTGACGTCGATGTGGACCAACTCGCCGGGGCGGGCTCTCGGTCCGCCAACGGGTGTGCCATTTGTGCAGACACTGCCGCGAGATCCCGGCCTCCGCCGCGACGTGGGCCTTGGGTCGTCCGCGGTCGACACTCAGACACGATCGCCGCTTCCCCTCGACGGTCAGCGGGGCATTACGGTGCGACACGAGGACCTCCGGGGTCGACGGCATGGATGCCTTCAGCAGCTCCACACCTCGCCTGGAGGTCCTCCCTACATCAAGATCATCGATCCCGGGGTGTCGCCAGCCCCCACGTCACCAACCTCCATGAGTGGGACATCTAGCCGCGCCCTTGGTTCCCGGCCGCCCCCGGCGGGTACGCCACGGTCACGATCCCCGGACGACGAAGGGAGGCGTGACCCGTGACCACGGCGCGCCCCGACCCCACCACCACGGACGCAGGCATCCCGGTCGAGAGCGACGAGCACTCGCTCACGGTCGGCCCGGGCGGACCGATCCTGCTGCAGGACAGCTACCTCATCGAGCAGATGGCCCAGTTCAACCGCGAGCGCATCCCGGAGCGCCAGCCGCACGCCAAGGGCAGCGGCGCCTTCGGCTCGTTCGAGGTGACGAACGACGTCAGCGCCTACACCAAGGCGGCGCTGTTCCAGCCCGGCGCGCGGACGGACCTGGGTGTGCGGTTCTCGACCGTCGCTGGCGAGCGGGGCAGCCCCGACACCTGGCGCGACCCCCGCGGGTTCGCGATCAAGTTCTACACACCGCAGGGCAACTACGACATGGTCGGCAACAACACGCCGGTCTTCTTCGTCAAGGACCCGATGAAGTTCCAGCACTTCATCCGGTCGCAGAAGCGCCGCGCGGACAACAACCTGCGCGACCACGACATGCAGTGGGACTTCTGGACGCTCTCGCCCGAGTCCGCCCACCAGGTCACCTGGCTGATGGGGGACCGCGGCATCCCGCGCACCTGGCGCCACATGAACGGCTACACCAGCCACACCTACATGTGGATCAACGAGGCGGGCGAGGAGTTCTGGGTCAAGTACCACTTCAAGACCGACCAGGGCATGGAGTTCTTCACCCAGCACGAGGCCGACCAGATGGCCGCGGCGGACACCGACTACCACACCCGCGACCTCTTCGAGCACATCCGAGACGGCGAGTACCCGTCGTGGACGCTGCACGTGCAGGTCATGCCGTACGCGGACGCGAAGGACTACCGCTTCAACCCGTTCGACCTGACGAAGGTGTGGCCGCACGGCGACTACCCGCTGATCGAGGTCGGCCGGATGACGTTGGACCGCAACCCCACCGACAACCACACCGAGATCGAGCAGCTGGCCTTCCAGCCGAACAACCTGGTGCCGGGCATCGGGCCCTCGCCGGACCGGATGCTGCTGGCGCGGCTGTTCTCCTACGCCGACGCGCACCGCTACCGGCTGGGCGGCAACTACCAGCAGATCCCGGTGAACGCTCCGGTCTGCCCGGTCCGCTCGTACTCCAAGGACGGGGCGATGCGGGTGCAGAAGGTCTCCGACCCGGTGTACGCGCCGAACTCCTACGGCGGCCCGGCGGCCGACACCACGCAGCACGTGCCCACCTGGCAGGCGGACGGCGACATCATGCGGTCGGCCTACGTCGACCACGCCGAGGACGACGACTGGGGCCAGGCGGGCACGCTCGTGCGCGAGGTGCTCGACGACGCGGCCCGGGAACGTCTGGTGGACAACGTGGTCGGCCACCTGCTCAACGGCGTGTCCGAGCCGATCCTGGAGCGGGCGTTCACCTACTGGAAGAACATCGACAAGAGTGTCGGCGACCTGATCGAGCAGGGCGTGCGACAGAAGGCGTCCGAGACGGACCCGAAGGTCGACGAGCAGGGCAACCCGGCCCGCAGCTCCATGCAGGCCAAGGCCTGAGTGGAGCGGTGGGCCCGTCGAGCCTCTTGACGGGCCCACCGCCGCGGGCCAGCATCGTGGGCGCCACAAGGAGGTGGCTCATGACACAGGCACGGCCCGCGCCGGAGCCGGGTGCGATGCACCCGCACGACAAGCACGATCGACTCGACCTCGGAGACCCCGCCGAGCAGCGGCGGCGGCGCCTTCCCGCGCCCCGACCCGCCGACGAGGAGGAGACCCCCACCGAGGAGGACTCCTCCTGACCGCCGTCGGCGAGCCGCCGCTCCGGCCGGCCGCTGAGTCCGGCTCGGTGCTCGGGGCTCAGCGGGTCTCGCGTGGGAGCAGCAGCCTCAGGAAGCGCTCGTGCACGGTCGGGAGGTCCTCGTCCGGGTGCGCGAGCCAGTACTCGTGCGCCCCGAGCGTGGCGGCGAGCACGGTGATCATGCTGGCTGTGGGCGCGACCCGGGCCCGGCGCGAGAGTC
>NZ_JACBXB010000541.1 GCF_013870575.1 Pseudonocardia pini | reverse complement strand
TCGCCCTCGCGGCCTTCGACGGGCTCGGGGCGGCACCGTTCGCGGCCCGCGCGCGTCGGGAGCTCCGGGCCACCGGGCAGCACACCACGACCGGCGGGCTGACCCCGCAGGAGGCCTCGGTGGCCGCGCTGGCGGCGGACGGGGCGACCAACCTCGAGATCGCCGAGCGGCTCTCGCTGTCCCGGCACACCGTCGACTACCACCTGCGCAAGGTGTTCCGGAAGCTCGAGCTCTCCGACCGCAGGCTGCTGCGGGAGGCCCTGCGCGGGACCGACGGACGGACTACGCGCACCACGTGATTCGGACACGCGGTCCGCCGGGCCAGGGTCGGGGGCGAGACCGAGGAGGTCGCCGATGCCGACCGTGACCACGCCCGACGGGGCCGAGATCTTCTACAAGGACTGGGGCGAGGGCCCGCCCGTCGTCCTCGCCCACGGGTGGCCGCTGCACGCGGACAGCTGGCAGGCGCAGCAGCTCTTCCTGGCGGCCAACGGGTTCCGTGCGATCGCCCACGACCGCCGCGGCCACGGTCGGTCGACCCAGACCTGGCACGGCAACGACATGGACACCTACGCCGACGACCTGGCCCACCTGATCGAGACCCTCGACCTGCACGGGGTCACGCTCGTCGGGTTCTCCACCGGTGGCGGCGAGGTCGCCCGCTACCTCGGACGACACGGCACCGGGCGGGTCCGCGGCCTGGTGCTCGTCTCCGCCGTCCCGCCGTTCATGCTCCGTACCGACGACAACCCCGGCGGCGTGCCGATCGAGGTGTTCGACGAGATCCGCCGCGGCAGCCTGGCCGACCGCAGCCAGACCTACCGCGACCTCGCCGACGGGCCGTTCTTCGGCGGCAACCGGCCCGGACAGGCGCCGTCGCAGGGCATCCGGGACGCGTTCTGGCTGCAGGGCATGCAGTCCGGGCACCGCAACGCCCTCGAGTGCATCGCCGCCTTCTCCGCCACGGACTTCCGACCGGACCTCGACGCCGTGAGCGCGGCGGGCCTGCCCACCCTCGTCATCCACGGCGACGACGACCAGGTCGTCCCGATCGCGGTCGGCGGCCGCGCGTCGGCGGAGCGGATCGAGGGGGCCACGCTCACGGTCTATCCCGGGGCCCCGCACGGCATCACCGACACCCATCCGCAGCAGCTGTCCACGGACCTGCTCGCCTTCTGCAAGGAGATCTCCGCATGACCGGGAACCGCCCCGACACCGTCGTCCTCGTCCACGGTCTCTGGATGACCCCGCGCAGCTGGGAGCACTGGGTCTCCCACTACGAGGCGAAGGGGCTGACCGTGCTCGCGCCCGGCTATCCGGGCTTCGAGATCGAGGTCGAGGCGCTGCGGGAGAACCCGCAGCTCATCGCGGACCTCACCGTCCCCGCCACCGTGGACCACCTGGCGTCGGTCGTCGAGGCGCTCGACGCGCCGCCGATCATCATCGGCCACTCCTTCGGCGGCACCCTGACCCAGCTGCTGCTGGCCCGCGGGCTCGGCGCTGCGGGCGTGGTGATCGACTCGGCCCCCACCGAGGGGGTCAGGGTGAACCCGGTGTCGCAGGCGAGGTCGCTGTTCCCGGCGCTGAAGAACCCGGCCAACCGCCACAGGGCCGTCGGGTTCACCCCCGAGGAGTTCCACTACGCCTTCACCAACACCCTGTCCGCCGAGGAGTCCCGGGCGGTCTGGGACCGCTACGCCATCCCGGCGCCGGGGTTCTGGGTGTGGGAGTACGGCCTGTTCGCCAACTTCAAGCCCGGCCACCAGGACACCTGGGTGGACTACTCCGCGGACCGGGCGCCGCTGCTGTTCATCGCGGGGGAGCAGGACCACATCATGCCGCCGTCGGTGAACCGGTCGAACGCCAAGCACTACGCCGAGTCGCCCGCGCTGACCGACTACGTCGAGCTGGAGGGCCGCGACCACTGGACCTGCGCGGCCCCCGGCTGGGAGGCCGTGGCGGACAGGGCGCTGGCCTGGGCCCTCGAGCACGCCGCCCCGCTCGGCTCGACGGCGCCCGCGGAGGGCTGACGGTACGGGGACCGGGTACCTCGGGACCGACCCTCGCCCCCGACGACGTCGAACTCGCTACCGCCGACCGGGTCAACCGGTGGCGTCCGAGCGCCCCGTCGGTTGCGGCAGCCGGGGGCACTTCGGGCCGGACCGACTAGTCCGGGCCCTGAGGTGGTAGCCGCTGCCGGGCACCGCCGTCCCGTCCGGGACGGCGGTGCGAGCGGACGACGACAGGGGCCACGATGCGCAGTGCGCAGGACGACGGACGAGGCGCGTGCGCCGGGGCGACCGGGGGTGGGGTGTGCAGCCGATGAGTGCGCTGGAGGTCGACGGGGCGCCGCGACCGCTCAACGGCACGCGCCCCGATCCGCAGCAGGCCCGGCAGGGTGCGGTCGACGACCTGAAGGACAGCCTCAAGGAGCTGTTGCGGACGCTCCTGCGCACCACCGTCGGTGTGGCGCTGGAGAAGGTGGAGGGCCTCGCGGGGTCCTTCGACGCGATGGCGGCCTCCGGTGGCCTCGCGATGGGAGGCGTGCTCGGCGGGGTCAAGGCCGGGCTCGCGGGCAAGAACCCGGTGTGGGGCGCGGTGAAGGGGGCGATCGGGTCACTGAGCCCGGCGGTCCGGATCGGTCTGGTGCTCGCGCTCGTCCTGGCCCTGGTGCTGTTGCCGGTCACGGTGGTGCTGCTGCTCATCGCGCTGATCGTGTTGATCATTGTCGCGGCCGCGAAGGCCGGTTCCTGAACGTCTCTCGTGGGTGGGTGGGCCCTTCCTCGTCGGGTCCGTGTACTGACCATTTCCGCGGTGTTCCGCGGAGGCGCCGACGATGCCCCCGAGGGGTCTCGTCGGCGTCCTCGTGTGTCCGCCAGGGCGGCTCGCCGCGGAAGCGTCCATCATGGACATGACTCGGGTCACACCGGATTTCCGCAGATCAGTGCCGGCGCTCGTGGCAGGTGCTCGTTCGGCGTAACGTGCGCTCGGCCATCCGGAGGGCCGTCGCTCGTTCGGTCCAACGGGCTCCCGGCCATGGTGGATCAATGCTGACCCGCTCGTTTCAGCCGGATCTCCGTGAAATGGACCGGAAGAGTGGTCCAAATGGCGCAAAAATGGCCGATATGGGCCATCAGCGTGTGCGCGGAGATCGCTCGGGGTAGTTGGTGTCGACCCGGTTCGCCGCTGCGCCTGATCATTTTCGGACTCGATCTCGAAAAGGATGGCGCGGAGCGCGCGGATCGGCCACCACACGAGGAGGCTCGATGAAATGCGGCGCACGGGTGGCCCTGGGCGTAGCCGGTGGCTACGCCCTGGGGCGGACCAAGAAGATGAAGCTCGCCCTGATGCTCGGCGGGATGGCCGCGGGGCGTCGTGCGGGTGGACCGGGTGAGCTGTTGGCCCAGGGGCAGAAGCTGTTGGCCGCCTCCCCGGAGCTCTCGGCGTTGACCGACCAGATCCGCGGCAGACTGCTCGACGCGGGCAAGGGCGCCGTCATGGCGGTCGCGGCCCGACAGGTCTCGTCGCTCACCGACAAGGTGGGCAAGCGCGTCGAGTCCCTGGGCGACCTCGGCGGTGGCGCGGCAGGGTCGGCGAAGAAGGCCGCGGGCGGCGCGAAGGACGCGGTGGACCCGCGGGGCGCCGACGACGAGCCCGCCGAGGACGACGAGGCCGCACCCGAGGACGTCGACGAGGAGGGTGGCGAGGCGGGCAGCGAGCCGACCGACGAGGTCGACGACAGCTCCGCGGAGTCCGAGGAGTCCGAGGAGTCCGAGGACGAGGCCGAGCCGGAGGAGGCGCCACGCCCGCGCCGCCGGACCGCGAAGGCCCGCGAGGGTGGCGCATCGGGCGCCGGTCGACG
>NZ_JACBXB010000540.1 GCF_013870575.1 Pseudonocardia pini | reverse complement strand
CAGCAGCGGCTGCGGGTCGCGCAGGCCCTGGTCGGCGACCCGAGCGTGCTGCTCTGCGACGAGCCGCTGCTCTCCCTCGACCTGGCCCACCAGCGCACGGTCAGCGCGTTGATCGACGGGCGCCGTCGCACCGCGGACACCGCCGTGGTGTTCGTGACGCACGAGATCAACCCGATCCTCCCGCTCGTCGACCGGATCCTCTACCTGGTCGGCGGCCGGTTCCGGGTCGGCACCCCGGACGAGGTGATGACCTCGGAGACGCTGTCCGAGCTGTACCGCACGGACGTCGAGGTGCTCCGGGTGCGGGACCGCCTGGTGGTCGTCGGCGTCGAGGACCAGCACGCGCACCACGAGGCACTGGCGTGAACAGGTTGATCTCGTTCGACGGCGTCGGCGAGCTGCTGGGCCTGCCGTTCGTGCAGAACGCCTTCCTCGCCGCCGCCCTGCTCGGTCTGGTCGCGGGCGCGCTGGCACCGCTGATCGTCGCGCGCGGGATGGGGTTCGCCGTGCACGGCACGGCCGAGCTGGCGTTCACCGGCGGCGCGGCGGCCCTGCTGGCCGGGATCTCGGTGAGCGTCGGGGCGGTGGTCGGGGCGGTGATCGCGGGCCTGGTGTTCGGTCTGCTGGGGCTGCGTCAGCGGGAACGGGACTCCGTGATCGGCGTGGTGCTGGCCTTCGGGCTCGGCCTCGGCGTGCTGCTGCTCGCGCTCTACGACGGCCGGGCCTCCAACAAGTTCGGCCTGCTCACGGGCTCGATCGTGTCCGTGGACGGCGGGAACATCGGGATCCTCGCGGGCGTGACGGTCGTGGTCCTGGCGGTGTTGGCGGTCGTCTACCGGCCGTTGCTGTTCGCCAGCGCCGATCCGGACGTCGCGGTGGCCCGCGGGGTGCCGGTGCGGGCGTTGTCCCCGCTGTTCGCCGTCCTCGTCGCCCTCACGACGGCACTCGCCGTCCCGATCGTCGGTGCGATCCTCGTGCTGTCGGTGACGATCATCCCGGGCGCCGCGGCCGCCCGCGTGACCGCGAGCCCGCTCAAGGCCACCGTGCTGGCGATCGCGATCGCCGAGCTGGCCCTGCTCGGCGGGACCCTGCTCTCGCTCGCCCCGGGCCTGCCGATCTCCGGCTACGTGGCCACGCTGGCGTTCCTGGCCTACCTCACGTGCCGGCTGATCGGCCGGATCCGAGGCCGCGTCCGCACCGCCTGAACGCACGAACGGCACTCTGGTGCGGACCTACCGCGCGAGAGTGCCGTTCGTTCGTCGAGAAGCCCTCAGGCCAGGCGACGGCGGCGGGCCACCTCGGCGAGCACCACGCCCGTGGCCACCGCGGCGTTCAGCGACTCCACGGGACCCGCCATCGGGATCGAGACCGTGACGTCGCACGTCTCGCGGACCAGCCGGGAGAGGCCTTTGCCCTCCGATCCCGTGACGATCACGAGGGGATCGGTGGCGAGGTCGAACTCGTCGAGCGTGACGTCCCCGTCCGCGTCGAGGCCCGCGATCATCAGCCCGGTCTGCGCGTACTCCCGCAGCGTGCGGGTGAGGTTGGTGGCCCGCGCGACCGGCAGCCGCGCCGCGGTGCCCGCCGAGGTCCGCCAGGCGACCGCGGTCATCCCCGCCGCCCGACGCTGCGGCACCACGACCCCGTGCCCGCCGAAGGCGCCCACCGACCGCACGACCGCACCGAGGTTCCGGGGGTCCGTGACCCCGTCGAGCGCGACGACCAGCGGGGGTCTCCCCGAGTCCGAGGCCCGCTCGAGCAGCTCGTCCGGGTGGGCGTACTCGTACGGCGGGATCTGCAGGGCGATGCCCTGGTGCAGTGCGCCGCCCGAGATGCGGTCCAGCTCCTTGCGCTCGACCTCCAGGATCGCCAGCCCCATGTCCGCGGCGAGGTGCACCGACTCGGCGATCCGCTCGTCCGAGGACGTGGCCCCGACGGCCACCCGCAGCGCCGTGGCGGGGACCCCCGCGCGCAGGCACTCGACGACCGGGTTGCGACCCAGCACGGTCTCGGGGACGTCACCGTCCCCGGTGCGGCGGTTGGTCCGGCTCTGCCCGGCCCGCCGCTCGTTCACCGCCGCCTTGCGCTGCGCGGGGTGCCCCTTGCGCTCCGACGCCCGGGGCGTGGGCCCCTTGCCCTCCAGCCCACGGCGGCGCTGGCCACCGGAGCCGACGACGGCGCCCTTCTTCGTGCCTTCCTTGCGCACCGCACCGCGGCGCTTGGAGTTGCCGGCCATGATCCCTGTCTGTCAGTTGTTCTTGAGCGACCACGTGGGACCGTCGGCGCCGTCCTCGACGCTGATCCCCGCGGCCAGCAGGCGGTCGCGCACCGCGTCCGCCTCGGTGAAGTCCTTCGCCTTGCGCGCCGCCTGGCGGCGCTCCAGCAGCTCCTCCACCAGCGACGTCAGCGCGCCGAGCGGAAGGTCAGCCACTGCAGGGCGTAGGAGCCGTTCGTGAACGGCGCCGCGGTCGTCGGCGTGGAGACCGGGATCGGGGTCAGCACCCCGGGCTGGCCGGGGGCGAGCTGCACATAGCCCTCCACGACGTCGGCAAGCCCCGTCGCCGACGCGACCTGCCGGGAGTCCGCCGCATAGATCTGCAGCCTGCCGCCGTCGGTCAGGGGCGCGCGGCCGCTGCCGTCCGTCTCGTCGAGCCGGAGCCGCCCGACCAGGGTGACGGGGCCCGCCGGGGCGGGCGCGACGCTCGGCAGGGCCTGCCCCTCGTCCGTGGCGACGGACCCGCGGTCCACCACGACCACCCGGCCGTCCGCGAGCCGCACGGGGGTGAGCACCTCGGAGGCGGGCTTGCCGTCCACCACCCGCAGCCGCACCAACGCCTCGGCCTCGGGCAGGTAGGTACCGGCCACGACGACCTGCCGCCACTCGTCGGCCGCGGTGACGGACGAGCCCGACACCAGCTCGCCGAACGGGACCGGCGGGGTGGTGTCGGCCGCGGAGATCGCCTGCTCCTGGGCCTGCCGCTGCTCCTCGCGGCCGAACTGCCACGGCGCCAGCAGGGTGTAGCAGGCCACGACGAAGCCGACGACGACCACCATGAAGGCGATCCAGCCCGGCCGCAGCAGGAAGCGCATGGGCCCCAGCCTAGTTCGCCCGCGCACGAGGCAGACTGGCGGCGTGGACGTACGCGGTGCCCTGCTCGTCGCCGGCACGACCTCCGACGCGGGCAAGAGCGCCCTCGTCGCAGGGCTCTGCCGGTCGCTGTACCGGCGGGGGGTCTCGGTCGCGCCGTTCAAGGCGCAGAACATGAGCAACAACTCCGTCGTGACCCCCGACGGCGGCGAGATCGGCCGCGCCCAGGCCATGCAGGCCCACGCCTGCGGGCTGGCGCCGAGCGTCGACCTCAACCCGGTCCTGCTCAAGCCGGGCAGCGACCGGACCTCGCAGGTCGTGGTGCGCGGGCGGGCCGACGGGCAGGTCTCCGCGCTGTCCTACCGGACCCGGACCGCGGCGCTGCGGGAGGTCGTCGTCGAGTCGCTGGAGCGGCTGCGCAGCCGGTACTCGGTCGTGGTCTGCGAGGGGGCGGGCTCGCCCGCGGAGATCAACCTGCGGGCCACCGACCTGGCCAACATGGGCCTCGCGCAGGCCGCCGACCTGCCGGTCGTGGTGGTCGGCGACATCGACCGCGGCGGGGTGCTCGCCCACCTCTTCGGCACGGTCGCGGTGCTGGCCCCCGAGGACCAGGCCCGGATCGCGGGGTTCGTGGTCAACAAGTTCCGGGGCGACCCGGCGCTGCTCGCCCCGGGCCTCGACCAGCTGAGGGCGCTGACCGGGCGGCCGACGTTCGGCGTCGTCCCCTGGTCGGACCGCCTCTGGCTCGACGCCGAGGACTCCCTCTCCGCCGTCGCCGACGG
>NZ_JACBXB010000053.1 GCF_013870575.1 Pseudonocardia pini | reverse complement strand
GCGGGCCCACTCTCGACGGGGTCGAGAAGCGAGCCCAAAAAATGAACTGGCACAAACCACCAGTCCCGATAATCTAGCTCGACACACTGTTGAGTTCTCAAAAGACACCCGCACACCATGGTCCACCCGAACTCAGCCGGGGGAACTTCCGGGGCAATTTCCCAACCGTACACCCGCCAGAAATCCAGAGGATCTCGGGGGGTCCGGCTCGGGGGCGGCCAGCGGGCCTGTTGACCGGGCCTCAGGGGCTCGTTCTGTCCGGCATCTCGCTGACGACGAGAAAGTTACGCCCCGTGGACGGCACGGGTCAAATCGGGGTCTCCCCGGCGTTTTCGACCCTGTTCTGGCAGGTCAGCGCCTCGCGAGGAGTGAGTCCGCCAGGTTAACGGCAGATTTCGGCTTTCATGACGGCGGTCACACCTGGTGATCACAGGCCTGTCGAGCCCCGTCGGACCGCATCGCGACCAGGGACGAGTGCTCGCAGAGGCGGGCCGGGCGTGCGTCGGGCCCGGGCACCCCGCAGGACCACGCACGCGAGGAGACAGGACTGGCACGCAGTCACGGACTCCCCTGGGGCGCTACGCACGGGCGACCCGCAACCCGACAGGCGACTCGCGCGTAGCGGGGTGTCCCGGGCGCATCTCCACGCCGCTCGGGCAGTGGGGGTGTGGTGATGATCCGTACGAGGGCGGCCAGAAATGCATCGACGGTGCGAGTGGCACATTCGCCGGATCTCGAGTGATCGAAAGCGACTCGCGTTCCGCGGCGGCTCCCCTATCCACCCCGCCGGGTGCTTCGATCGTTCGAGGAATCGCGATCACGCGAGCCGTCGTCGCAGGCAGCGAGCCCGGACCACCCGTTCGGGCGCGCAACCGACCTCCGTTTCCCGCGTTGAACGCGGTGAGCGCCTCTCACCGGGTGCGCCGCGAACGCGGGGGCGAAGCACTACCGCGGCCACTGGTGGGAGGCGCTCTTTTCCGTGCGTTCCCGCATGGCTCGCACGACGAGTCCGCCGCCGATCCCCGGCACCAGTGCGAGCCACCGCGCGCGCCCCCGCGTGAGAGCGACGGTCAGCGCGATCACGGCCAGGTAGGCCGTCCCGTGCAGCGGGCCCGCGAGCTGCGTGACGGGGCGCAGGTGCACGGTGAGCAGGTTCAGGAGCAGCACCAGCAGCGACAGCGCCTCCAGCGCCGCCGCCCACCGCAGTCCGACGGCCACGTCAGACCCCCGTGCTCGAGCCCGGCCGGACGATCATCAGGACCACGACCACCGCCCACAGCAGCGCGAACACCCCCGACGTCATCGACAGGCGGCGGGCGACGCGCGTGCCGTCCGGTGTCGGCTCCCCCTGCAGTGCCGTGAGCACCGCCGCCTGGCCGGGCAGCACGTCTAGCCCCAGCAGCAGCGCGGCCAGCAGGGTCAGAGCGATGGAGACGAGCAACCACGCGTCGCCCAGGACGCCCATGGCCGCGCCCGTCGCCAGACCGAACACCGGCACCGCGATCCCGAGCACCGCGTAGACCCGGCTGATGCGGTGCAGCACCGCCACGACGGACCGGGAGCCCTCGCCCGCGCGGGCCGCGCGAGCGGCCCGGGGGAACATCGACGTGGCGACGGTCACCGGCCCGATGAACACGATCGCCGCGAGGACGTGGACCGAGAGCAGCACCGCGCTCATCGCCGGAGCCCCGGATCGCCACCAGAAACCTTCAGCTCGGCTGAAACCCTCCGCACGCCGACCCCTCCCCACGAAGCTCGATCAGTATCAGTCAGACTGAAACTACCACCCGACCTCACGGCGCCTCCTCGCCCAGCCGCCCCACCATGCCGACGAGGGTGCGCGCCAGGAGCGCCCGTTCGGGCCGCGGGAGCGAGGCGAGCATCACGCGCTCCACCTCGCCGACGGCCTTCTCGGCGACCGTGAGGGTCCGTCTGCCCGCCGGTGTGACGTGCAGCTCGGCCACCCGGCCGCGACCGGGCTCCGACCGGCGCTCCACCGCACCGCGCTGCTCGAGCTGCCGCAGCGTGGCCTGCATGCTCTGCACCGTCACACCCGCGCGTCGGGCCAGCTCGCTGTAGGACAGACCCGGGCGGCGGGAGAGATGGCCGAGCGCCGAGACGTGCCGCAGGGAGAGCTCCAGCGGAGCCAACGCCTGGTCGATCTCCTCCCGCACCCGTCGCCCCACCAGCGCGAGCAGGACCGCGACGGAGCCGGGCGGGGTCGGGGCGGTCACCCGGCCATCATCTCGTGCGCGCCCCGGGGTCCGAGAACACCACCGGCCCCACACCGCGGAACGGGTGTGGGGCCGGTGGTGCGGAGGTCACCCGCCGGGCCGGGGATCGGTCGGCCCGGCGGGGAGCCCTCACGTGTCCCGACCTCCGGCCGGGAGGACCTCAGGCGTTCTGCGGGAAGCCCAGGTTGATCCCGCCGTGGCTCGGGTCGAGCCAGCGGGTGGTGACGACCTTGCCGCGGGTGAAGAAGTGGAAGCCCTCGGTGCCGTGCGCATGGGTGTCGCCGAACAGCGAGTTCTTCCAGCCCCCGAAGGAGTAGTAGGCCATCGGGACCGGCACCGGCACGTTGATGCCGATCATCCCGACCTCGACCTCGTTCTGGAACTTGCGCGCCGCACCGCCGTCGTTGGTGAAGATGGCGGTCCCGTTGCCGTACGGGTTCGAGTTGATCAGCTCGACGGCCTCCTCGTACGTGCCCACCCGCACGACCGAGAGCACCGGGCCGAAGATCTCGTCGGTGTAGATCGACATGTCGGTGCCGACGTTGTCGAACAGCGTCGGGCCCACGAAGAAGCCGGAGCCGTCGGCGTCGAAGCTGCCCTGACGACCGTCGACCACCAGCGTCGCGCCTGCGGACTCCCCCGCGTCGATGTAGCCGGTGACCCGGTCGCGCGCGACGGCGGTCACCAGCGGACCCATGTCGCAGGACCGACGACCGTCGCCGGTCTTGAGCGCGACCGCACGGTCCTTGATCTTGGCGACCAGCTCGTCCGCGATGTCGCCCACCGCGACCAGCGCGGAGATCGCCATGCAGCGCTCACCGGCCGAGCCGAACCCGGCGTTGATCGCCTGGTCCGCCGCGAGGTCGAGGTCGGCGTCGGGCAGGACCACCATGTGGTTCTTCGCCCCGCCCAGCGCCTGCACGCGCTTGCCGTGCGTGGTGCCCGTCTCGTAGACGTACCGGGCGATCGGGGTCGAGCCGACGAACGAGATCGACTTGACGTCCGGGCTGGTCAGCAGGGCGTCGACGGCGACCTTGTCACCGTTGAGCACGTTGAAGACACCGTCGGGGAGACCGGCCTCCTTCCACAGCTCCGCCATCCACAGCGCCGCCGTCGGGACCTTCTCCGAAGGCTTGAGCACCACGGTGTTGCCCGCGGCGATCGCGACCGGGAAGAACCACATCGGCACCATGGCCGGGAAGTTGAACGGCGAGATGATCCCGACGACGCCGAGCGGCTGCCGGATCGAGGACACGTCGACGTTGGTCGAGGCGTTCTCCGTGGCCGAGCCCTTCAGCAGGTGCGGGGCGCCACAGGCGAACTCGACGACCTCCTGGCCGCGCGCCACCTCACCGGCGGCGTCGGACAGCACCTTGCCGTGCTCGGAGGTGATGATCGCCGCCAGCTCGGGGGCGCGCTCGTCGAGCAGCTCGCGGAACTTGAACAGGATCCGGGTGCGCTTGGCCAGCGAGGTGTCGCGCCAGCCGGGGAACGCCGCCTTCGCGGCCCCGATGATCTCGGCCGCCTCCTCCGCCGACGCGAGCGGCAGCGAGGCGCTGACCTCGCCCGTCGCGGGGTTGGTGACATCGGAGAACCGGCCGGACTTCCCGTCGACCTTCTGCCCGTTGGCCCAGTGGTACAGCGTGTTCGTCATATCTCTCTCCTCAGGAACCGGGCCGCAGGAACGACTTCTGGGTCGCCTTGTGCTCGTCGTAGACCTTGCGTGCGGACGTGGTGGACTCGAGCTCGCTGACCGCGCTGACCGGGACGTCCCACCAGGACCCCGAGTCCGGAGCGCCGATCAGCGGGTCGGTCTCCACGTAGATGACCGTGCTGTCGGTGGCCGCCTTGGCCTCGGCGACCGCGGCCGCGAAGTCCTCGGGGCCCTTGGTGCGGAGCACGCGCAGGCCGAAGCTCTCCGCGTTCGCGGCCAGGTCCAGCGGGAGGTTCCCGCCGTCGAGCCTGCCGGTCTCCGCGTTGCGGAAGCGGTACCTCGTGCCGAACCGCTGCGAGCCGAGCTCCTCGGACAGCGAGCCGATGGACGCGAAGCCGTGGTTCTGCACCAGGACCGTGATGATCTTGATGCCCTCCTGCACCGCCGTCGCGAGCTCGGTGGCCATCATCAGGTAGGACCCGTCGCCGACCATGACGAACACGTCGCGGTCGGGGCAGGCCAGCCGGACGCCGAGGCCGCCCGCGACCTCGTAGCCCATGCAGGAGTAGCCGTACTCCACGTGGTAGCCCTTGGCGTCCCGGGTCTGCCACAGCTTGTGCAGGTCACCGGGCATGGACCCGGCGGCACAGACGACGACGTCGCGGGGGTCGGACAGCTCGTTGACCATCCCGATGACCTCGTTCTGGGTCAGCAGGCCGCCTGCGCCGTTCGCGGGGATCTCGGGGTTGTAGACCGACTGGACCTTCGCGGTCCAGGCGCGGTCCAGCTCGGTGTACTCGGCCACGTAGTCGGCGGGGACCGCGTACCCCTCGAGCAGCGGCAGCAGGGCCTCGAGCGTCTCCCGAGCGTCCGCCAGGACCGTCGCGCCGGAGTGCTTGACGACGTCGATCGGCGCCACGTTGACGTTCACGAACCGCACGTCCGGGTTCTGGAACGCGGTGCGGCTGGCCGTGGTGAAGTCCTCGTACCGGGTGCCGATCCCGATGACGACGTCCGCGTCCTTCGCGATCGCGTTCGCCGCCGTCGTGCCGGTGGAGCCCAGGGCGCCCAGGCACTGCGGGTGGTCGAACACCAGCGTGCCCTTGCCCGCCTGCGTCTGGCCGACCGGGATCCCGGTGGCCTCGCACAGCGCGGCCAGCGCGGCCGTCGCGCCCGAGTAGTGGACACCGCCGCCCGCCACGATCAGCGGCTTCTTCGCACCCTTGATGATCTCGGCGGCCCGGGAGAGCCGGGCCTTCTCCGGCAGCGGCCGGGCGACGTGCCAGACCCGCTTCGCGAAGAGGTCGGCCTCCCAGTCGTGCTCCTGGGCCTGGACGTCCTGCGGGAAGCAGACGGTCACGGCGCCGGTCTCGGCCGGGTCGGTGAGCACGCGCATCGCCGACAGCAGGGCCGCGGGCAGCTGCTCGGGCCGCCAGACCCGGTCGAAGTACTTCGACACCGGGCGGAACACGTCGTTGACCGTGACGTCCCCCGCGTACGGGAGCTCGAGCTCCTGCAGCAGCGGGGAGGCCGAGCGGTCCGCGAAGGTGTCCGCGGGCAGCAGCAGCACCGGGATGCGGTTGATCGTGGCGAGCGCGGCGCCGGTGACCATGTTGGTCGCGCCGGGGCCGACGGACGTCGAGATCGCCCAGGTCTGCAGCCGGTCCTTCATCCGCGCGTAGGCGACGGCGGTGTGCACCATGGCCTGCTCGTTGCGGCCGAGGACGTACGGCAGTGCGCCGGGCTCGTTGAGCTCGGCCTGCAGCAGCGCCTGCCCGATGCCGGCCACGTTGCCGTGGCCGAAGATGCCGAAACAGCCCTCGAACAGCTTCTGCTCGACGCCGTCCCGCTCGCTGTACTGCGCGGCGAGGAACTTCACCGTCGCCTGCGCGACGGTGAGCCGCACTGTCGTCATCACTGGCCTCCGAGGCGGGGGTCGATCGCCTGGTCGGTCCACGTGTCGCGGATCCAGGCCTGGTCGGGGTGGTCGCTGATCAGCCAGGCCCGCTCGTCGCCGGGGCCCGCCATGACGTTCAGGTAGTACATGTCGTGGCCGGGAGCGGCGGCGCACGGGCCGTGCCAGCCCCAGGGGATCAGCACGGTGTCGCGGTCGTGGACCTCGACCATGATGTCGATCTCGTGGCCCGGGCTCGACGACGTCCGGTGGAAGCCGAGGCCCGGCTGTCCGGCTGGGCCGGGGGCGATCTCGAAGTAGTAGATCTCCTCGAGCTCGGACTCGTGCGGGCCCGCCTCGTCGTGCTTGTGCGCGGGGTAGCTCGACCAGTTGCCGCCGGGCGTGATGACCTCGCAGGCGATGATCGAGCCCGCCTCGAAGGAGCCGACGGTGCCGAAGTTGCGCACCTGGCGGCTGGCCTGTCCCGCGCCTCGCAGCTCGACCGGGACGGAAGCCTTGGGTCCGTACCGGAACGGCAGCTCCACAGTGGTCTGCGCGCCGCAGAGGGCGAACCGGCCGCCCTGCTCCGAGGCGATCGTCACGGTGGAGCGGATCGGCAGGTAGGAGACGTCGGTGGGGCCCTCGAAGACGGTCGCCCTGCCTTCCAGGGTGTGCACCGACGAGCCGAGGGTCACGGTCGCGGAGCCGTTGAGCGGCACCACGAACATCTCCTCGGTGCCGGTCTCCACCACGCGCGGGGCGCCGGGGGCGAGGTTCAGGATCCGCAGGCTGGAGTGCTCCCAGCCTGCCGACTTCGGGGTCACCTCGAGCTCGTAGCCGTCGGCACCGCCGGTGCCCGCGGGGATCACGTACTCGGTCATGCCGCCGCCACCTCCGCACGGCGGACGAGGGACACGGCGGTGTCCACGGCCGCGGCCACGTCGCCGTCCTCGGGGTAGAGCAGCGCGCGGCCGACGATCAGGCCCCGCACCGACGGGAGCTCCAGCGCGGCCTTCCAGGAGGCGTAGGTCTCCTCGGGCGCCCCGGTCGGGTCGCCGCCGAGCAGCAGCGTCGGCAGGGTCGTGGACTCCATGACCCGCTCCATGCCGTCGACCACCGGCAGCTTCATCCAGGTGTAGGCGCTGGCGGCGCCGAGGCCCTGGGCGATGTGCACGGACTTGATCACGGCCTCGGTGGAGAGGTCGTTGACGATCCGGCCGTCGACGCGTCGGGACATGAACGGCTCGACCATCGCGACGATCCCGTTGCGGTTCGCCTCGGTGACCACCTGCGCGCAGGTCTCCAGGGTGGAGACGGTCGCGTGGTCCTCCAGGTCGATCCGGGTCAGCATCTTGATCGCCTCGAAGCCCGCCTCGGCCGTGCCCGCGACGTCGTAACCGGTGAGCCGGTCGTCCATCTCGAACACCGAGCCCTGCAGGCCGCCGCGGTTCATCGACGACACGACCACCTTGTTCTCGAGCGCCCCCAGCAGGAGCAGGTCCTCGAGGATGTCCGCCGTGCCGAGCACGCCGTCGACGCCGGGACGTCCCAGCGCGGTGACCAGGCGCTCGAGCAGCTCGGGGCGGCTGGCCATCGCGTCCGACCGGCCGCGGGCGCTCAGCGCGCAGCGGGCCGGGTGGTCCGCCGCCACGATCATCAGCCTGCCGTCGGCGGGGACGAACGGGCGGCGCGAGCGCGAGGCCAGCAGCCGACCGATGCGCTCCGGCTCGAAGGTCCGGATGTCCCGCAGCTCGTCGAAGTCCTTGGCGAAGCTCACGCGGTCACCTTCTCGTTGGGGTCGCCGCCGGCCAGGAGGACGTCGATCTCGGCGGGGGTCGGCATGGCCGTCGAGCACTCGAGCCGGGAGGCGACGATCGCGCCCGCGGCGTTGGCCCGG
The DNA here is from genome assembly GCF_013870575.1 of Pseudonocardia pini. GTDB lineage: Bacteria > Actinomycetota > Actinomycetes > Mycobacteriales > Pseudonocardiaceae > Pseudonocardia > Pseudonocardia pini. Next base: position 6,300 of record NZ_JACBXB010000053.1, on the reverse strand, counting down.
CTCAGCACCTTGTCCAGGGGCCACCCCGAGAGCAGGCCGTGGGCGAGGGAGCCGCCGAAGCTGTCCCCGGCGCCGAGGCCGTTGTACGGGGTGATCGTGATCGGCGGGGAGACGACGCGCTCGGTGCGGCTCTTGGCCAGCACGCCCTTCGGTCCCTGCTTGACGATGGCCAGCTCCACACCCGCCGCGAGCAGCGCGTCGGCCGCCCGTTCCGGGTCGGTCTCGCCCACCGCGACCTCGCACTCCTCGCGGTTGCCGACGGCCACGGTGACCTGACCCAGGATCTTCTGGATCTGCTCGGTCGCGGCGCCGGAGGTCTCCCAGAACATCGGCCGGTAGTCGAGGTCCAGCACGGTGGGACGGCCGCTCCGGGCCGCCAGCACGTCGTGGTGGGTGGTGCGGCTGGGCTCCTCGGACAGCCCGGTGACCGACAGCCACAGCAGCGCCGCGCCGCGGACCGCGTCGAGGTCGACCTCCGCGGTCGTGACCTGCAGGTCGGGCGCCTTGGGCTTGCGGTAGAAGTAGAGCGGGAAGTCGTCCGGCGGGAAGATCTCGCAGAACGTGACCGGGGTCGGGTACTCCGAGTTCGTCACGACGTGGGCGTCACTGACGCCGAGGCGGGTCAGCTCCTTGCGCACGTAGCGGCCGAACGGGTCGTCGCCGACGCCGGTGATGATCGCCGTCCTGCGGCCCAGCCGGGCCGCCGCGACGGCGACGTTCGCCGTGGTCCCGCCGAGGAACTTGCCGAAGGACTCGACGTCCTCCAGACCCACCCCCACCTGCAGGGGGTAGATGTCGACACCTGCTCGGCCGAAGGTCAACACCTCTGGTTGTTCGCTCATGCGGTCCTCTTCGACTCCCTGGTACTCCGCTGCCGGGCTCGAAGTTACGAGCGCTCGGTGTCGCCGTCAATACTTTGTCTATACATAATTACCTACGAACTTGTAGCCTCGCCGTCATGGAGCCCGTGGAGACCCCGGTCGAGCTGGACGTGGAGCTGGACCGCACCAGCCCCGTCCCGCTCTACCACCAGCTCGCACTGGCCATCGAGCGTGCGATCGAGACCGGCGCGCTGAAGCCCGGCGACCGACTGGAGAACGAGGTCGCGCTCACGACCCGGCTCGGTCTGGCCCGGCCGACCGCCCGCCAGGCGATCCAGGAGCTGGTCAACCGCGGCATGCTCGTGCGCAAGCGCGGCGTGGGGACCCAGGTCGTGCAGCCGCACGTGCGCCGCGACGTCCGCCTGACCAGCCTGTTCGACGACCTGGAGGCGGCGGGGCGCGAGGTCGGCACGGAGCTGCTGGAGCTGGCCCCGTGCACCGCCGAGGAGGTCCTCGACCCGCCCGGCCTCCCCGACGAGCTCGTGCGGGTGCGGCGGTTGCGCAGTGCCGACGGCGTCCGCCTCGCGATCCTCACCAACTACCTGCCGACCTGGTACACGGTCGACGCGGCGGGGCTGGAACGCACCGGGCTCTACGCGCTGCTGCGGGCCCAGGGGGCGAGTTTCCGGATCGCGCACCAGACGATCGGGGCGCGCCTGATGACGCCGGCGGAGGCGGAGCTGCTCGGCGAACCGGAGCCCGCCGCGTGCGTCACGATGCAGCGCTCGGTCTACGACGACACGGGGCGGTTCGTGGAGACCGGGATGCACGTCTACCGTGCGTCGCAGTACACGGTTCGGACGTCGTTGGTGGTGTAGTGGAGTCTCTGATCGCGGCCCTCCCCAAGGCCGAGCTGCACGTCCATCTCGAGGGCTCGCTCTCCCCGGCGCTGCTGTTCGCGTTGGCGCGCAAGCACGGACACCGCGGGGTGCCGTCGTCGGTCGAGGCCGTCGAGCGGTGGTACGAGTTCCGCGACTTCCCGCACTTCATCGAGATCTACCGCACCGCGGGCGAGGTGCTGGTCGACGCCGAGGACTTCCGGCTGCTGGCCGAGGACGTGATCGGCGCCCTCGCCGCACAGAACGTCCGTTACGCCGAGCTCTCGGTGAGCCTGTCCGACCACCTGGTGCGCGGGATCGCGCCCGAGGTCGTGTTCGAGGGGATCGAGGCGGGCCGGGCCGCCGTGCCGGGGATCGAGGTCCGGTGGATCCCGGACTTCGCGGGCGACCGGGGCGCCTCGCTGGGCGAACGCACCCTGGACGCGGTGCTCGCGCACGGCCCCGCGAGCGTGGTGGGGTTCGGGGTCGGCGGCATCGAGGTCGACCGCGAGCCCTTCGCCGCGGTGTTCGGCCGCGCCCGCGCCGCCGGACTGCACAGCGTGCCGCACGCCGGGGAGAACCAAGGGCCGGAACGGGTCTGGTCGGCCATCCGGGCCCTCGGCGCCGAGCGGATCGGACACGGCATCGACTCGCTGCGCGACCCCGCGCTCGTCTCGTACCTGCGCGACCGTCGTCTCCCGCTGGACGTCTCGCCGATGTCGAACGTGCGCACCCGCGCCGTGCGCTCGCTGAGCGCGCACCCGCTCCCGGCGATGCTCGAGGCGGGCCTGCTGGTCACGCTGAACAGCGACGACCCCACCATGTTCGGCACCACGCTGACCGACGAGTACCGCGCCGCCGCCGCGCTGGGCGTCGACGTGGTCACGCTGGCACGCAACGGGTTCGAGGCGAGCTTCGCCGACGACGCGCTCAAGGCGGCGGCGCTGGCGGAGATCGACGCGGTCGCGGGTTCATGATCGCGAGTTGAGTGCGCTCAGGGTGGTGTGAGCAGCACTGGGCGCACTCAACTGGCGATCTTGCAGCGCTGAGAGCACGAAACGTGCGATCTTGGACCGCCGCTGCACGTCACCGGCGATCTTGCAGCGCTGAGAGCACGAAACGTGCGATCTCGGACCGCTCACCCGCGCGCGACGGCCTGGGCGAACTGGGGGACGAGGCGGTCGATCGCGTAGGGGACCGAGAGGACGCTGTTGTAGGTCATCGCCCCGCGGGTGTCGAGGTCCGGCACGATCATCCGACCACCGGCGACCACCGGGACCTGCGCCAGCACCGGATCGGCGTCGACCGCGGCCCGGGCCGCGGGCTGGTCGGCGAGCATGACGAGTACGTCGCCGTCGAGGATGCCGACCTGCTCCGGGGAGACGTCGATGAAGAAGCTCTTCCCGGTGTCCAGCGCCGCGACGCCGGCAGGCAGCGTGAAGCCGAGGGCGGCCATGACCTGGCCGCGGCCGTCGCCGGGGGTGTAGGCGCCGTACTTGCCCTCGTACGGCAGTACGACCGTGCCGGTCTTCCCGGCGAACGCGGGGTTGGCCGCGACGGCCGCGGAGTAGGCGTCGTTCGCCTTCGCGACGAGTGCCTCGCCCTCGGCCTGCTTCGCCAGGGCCTGGGCGATCATCCGTGTCTGCACGTCTCGCGGGACCGCGTAGGCGACCGTGCCCGCGGGGCGGGCGATCGTCGGTGCGATCGCCGCCAGCTTGTCGTAGACGGCCCGGTCGAAGCCTGCGCTGATGCCCAGGATGAGGTCCGGGCGCAGACCCGCGATCTGCTCGAGGTCGGGTTGGGTCGAGGCGAGGACGACCGGCGGAGTGCCCTGCACCAGCGGCCGCGCCCACGGGCCGAGCCCGCCCGTCTGGGCGTAGAAGGCGAACCCCGTGAGCGCGACGGGCGTGCTCCCCAACGCCAGGACGGCGTCCGCGTCCGTGACCCCCAGCGTGACGATCCGCTCCGGCGCCTTCGGGACGGTCGTGCTCCCGAAGATGTGCTCGATGGTGACCGGGTACGCACCGCTCGCGGCGGGCCCCGAGGGGGTGGGGTCGGGAGCGGCGGAACAGGCGGTGAGGAGCAGGAGTCCACACAGGAGAACGATCAGGCGCACCGCTGGAGCTTAGGCGAGCCTCACCTGAAGGGGAAGCTCAGCGACCCGCCGCCGCGCAGGCGGCGCACCGACCCCACCACACGACCTCCGCCTCGTCCGCCACGAAGCCACCCGTACCCGGCGCGTCGAGACACGGGGCGGAGCCGACCGAGCACGGCACGTCCTGCACCGCCCCGCAGGACCGACAGACGGCGTGGTGGTGGTTGTCCCCGTGCTGCAGCTCGAACAGGGTGGCCGAGCCGGCGGGCTCGATGCTGCGCACCAGGCCGACCCGTCGGAGGTCCTCCAGCACGTTGTAGAGGCCCTGCCGGGACAGTTCGGAGACCGCACCCGGCCCGGACGCCTGCTCGCCGACCGCCGCCGCCACCTCGACCGCCGTGACGTGCGGATTCTCCGCGAGCGCATGCAGGACCGCCCGCCGGTGCGGGGTGCTGCGCAGTCCCTTGCTCCGAAGCAGTGCGGTCAGGTCGCTCATGGAAGTGAGGCTACCCCAACACATTGGATGGCGTCACTAAGTTGACGCATCTCATAGTTGGACACAGTCAAATGTAGGGGTAGAGTGATCTCATGACCACGACTCAGACCACCAGCGCCCCGAACACCTTCCAGGGCGTCGTCGCCACCCCCGAGTTCGAGCGCAACCTCCAGAAGGTCCTGGTCGACCTGACCGCGCTGCACCTCGAGGGCAAGCACGCCCACTGGAACATCGTGGGTGCGAACTTCCGCGACCTCCACCTGCAGCTCGACGAGCTGATCGACACGGCGCGCGAGCACGCGGACACCATCGCCGAGCGCATGCGCGCTCTCTACGCGGTGCCGGACGGCCGCCCGACCACGGTCGCGCAGACCACCTCGCTGCCGCTGCAGCCCGCGGGCGAGATCGACACGACCGCCGCCGTGAACAACATGGCCGAGCTCGCCCGCCGCACCGCGGCCACCGCCCGCGCGGTCCACGACGCCGTCGACGCCGAGGACCCCTCGACCGCCGACCTGCTGCACGCCGTGATCGTCGACCTGGAGAAGCAGGCCTGGCTGATCGGCTCGGAGAACCGCCGGGTCTGACCGGGACCCAGCGCCCGGTCACCCGATCCGGCACGATGGCTCCACCGACCTCCGGGGGTGGACATGGTCGTCGTCGCGGGTGCGACCGGGAACGTCGGAGGCGCGCCGACCCGCGCGCCGGCCGACCGCGGGGAGTCGGTGCGGGCGATCACCCGTCGCCCGGACGCCGCGCTCCCCTCGGGCGTCGAGGCCGTACAGGCCGATCTCGACGATCCCGCCTCGATGGCCCCCGCACTCGCGGGGGCCATCGGCGTCTTCCACGTCGACGGCGATCTCGACGAGTCCCTCGTGCTCCCCACCGCCCGCGAGGTGCTCGGCCGGGAACCCCGAACCTTTCGCGAGTGGACTGTCGATTCCGTGTGGTCGTCCTCGTGTAGTCGGTGTCCGAACCACTCCAGGAGGTCAGTCATGGCGAAGTACCTGCTCAGCGTCTACCAGCCCGAGGGCACGCCGCCCACGCCCGAGGAGCTCGACGCGATCATGAAGAACGTCGCGGCGTTCGAGGCCGACGCGAAGACCGCGGGCGTGTGGGTGTTCTCCGGCGGGCTCGACGCGCAGAGCACCGCCACCGTCGTCCGCAAGGAGGGCGACGAGGTGCTGCTCACCGACGGGCCGTTCGCCGAGGCCAAGGAGTACCTCGGCGGCCTGACGATCATCGACGCCGCCGACCTCGACGAGGCCCTGCACTGGGGCCGCCGGGCCACGGAGGCGACCACCCTGCCCATCGAGGTCCGGCCCTTCTTCTGGGCATGAGCGACCAGGTCGCCCAGGTCTTCCGCGAGGAGTACGGCCGGGCCGTGTCGGTGCTGGTCCGTCTCCTCGGCGACATCGACCTCGCCGAGGAGATGGTCCAGGAGGCGTTCGCCGAGGCGGTCCGGCGCTGGCCGCCGGTGCCGCCGAGCCCCGCGGGCTGGATCATCACGACCGCCCGCAACCGGGCGATCGACCGGCACCGCCGGGAGTCCACCCGCGAGGCCCGGCACGCCGAGGCCCACCTCCTCTCCGCGCAGTCCCCCGTCGAGGAGGTGGGCCCGGTGACCGACGACCGGCTCCGGCTGATCTTCACCTGCTGTCACCCGGCCCTGAACCGGGCCGCACAGGTGGCACTGACCCTGCGGCTGCTCGGGGGACTGACCACGCCGGAGATCGCGCGGGCGTTCCTGGTCCCGGAGAAGACGATGGCGCAGCGGATCGTGCGCGCGAAGGGCAAGATCCGCGGCGCGCGGATCCCCTACCGCGTCCCCCGGGACGCGGACCTCCCCGAGCGGCTGCGGTCCGTGCTCGCGGTGCTCTACCTGGTGTTCAACCAGGGCCAGGACCGGCCCGAGCTCGCGGCGGAGGCCGTCCGGCTGGCCCGCCAGCTCCTCGACCTCATGCCGGACGAGCCGGAGGTCCGCGGGCTGCTCGCCCTGATGCTGCTCAC
>NZ_JACBXB010000539.1 GCF_013870575.1 Pseudonocardia pini | reverse complement strand
CCGCCCGCCGCGGGACCGGTCGCGGCCGAGCCCTCGTTCGCCGTGGCGTTGGCCCGGCTGCTCGACAATCCCGTGGTGAACCTGTTCCTCGCCGTGGTCGAGGGCCTGATGGGCCGTGACGAGGCCCCCACGAGCGCCTTCCGCACGGCCCCGGCGCAGTGCGCGGTGATCGACGCGATCGTCGCCGGTGACCGTGGCCTCGCCCAACACCGGGTACGGAGGGAGCTGGCGACGCCGTCCGAGTCGGCGAACGGATAAAGGTGTCACTACTGCGGTGATCGCTCGGCCACACAGCCGCCTTGTGGCAAATAAGGTCACCGAATACCATCGGTGTCGGGTGGACGGCCGTCGAGGGCGGCCGACTCCCGACCGACGCCGGAGAGGAAGCACCGATGCCGCTGCAGCCCTACATGAAGTTGCTGTCGACCGACGACCACCTCATCGAGCACCCCACGCTGTGGACGGACCGGCTGCCCGCCAGGTTCCGGGACCAGGGCCCGCGGATCGTCGAGCAGGCGCGCCGGAGCGGCGGGCCGCCGTCGGAGGTGTGGAGCTACGAGGACCGCATCTACCCGTACATCGGGCTCAACGCCGTCGCGGGCAAGAAGCCGGAGGAATACGGCACCGAGCCGACCCGGTACGACGAGATGATCCCGGGTTGCTACGACCCGCAGGCCCGCCTCGCCGACATGGACATCGACGGCGTGTGGGGCGCGATCAACTTCCCGTCCTTCCCCCGGTTCGCGGGCACCGTGTTCCTCGAGGGCCGGGACAAGGAGCTCGCCCTGCTCTGCGTCCAGGCGTGGAACGACTACAAGCTCGACGAGTGGTGTGCCGCCGCACCCGACCGCTTCATCCCGATGGTCATCCTGCCGTTGTGGGACGTCGACGCGTGCGTCGCCGAGATCCACCGCACCGCCGCCAAGGGCGCGAAGTGCATCGGCTTCCCGGAGAACCCCTCCCCGCTCGGTCTCCCGTCCTTCCACACCGACCACTGGGACCCGGTCTTCGCCGCCGCGGAGGAGACCGACATGCCGCTCACGCTGCACTTCGGCACGTCCGGGAAGGCCCCGATCACCGCGCCCGAGGCGCCGATGGCCGTGATGATCGCGCTCTTCGGGTGCAACTCGATGTACGCCACCGCGGACCTGCTGTTCTCCCCGGTCTTCCACCGGCACCCGAAGCTGAAGGTCGGGCTGTCCGAGGGCGGCATCGGCTGGATCCCCTACATGCTCGAGCGCATGGACTCCACCTGGGAGCGGCACCGCTACTACCAGAACATCAACCAGTCGATCCGCCCGTCGGACCTGTTCCGCAAGCACATCCACGGGTGCTTCATCGACGACATGTTCGGCATCAAGAACCGCTACGACGTCGGCGTCGACCTGATCACCTGGGAGTGCGACTACCCGCACTCGGACTCGTACTGGCCGCACAGCCGCAAGCGCGCCGCGGAGACGTTCCACGACGTCCCGGACGAGGAGGTCCACAAGATGGTCGAGCTCAACGTCCGCCGCCTCTACAACTTCCCGGCATGACCGCAGGCGGAGAGCGCCCGGTCGGCGCGCGCCCCGAGGAGGGACGCTCCGACTGGACCGAGCAGGACCTGCTCACCATCGACGAGGCCCTCCCCCGGCTGGAGGAGGCCATCACCGAGGTCGAGCAGGAGCTGGCGGGCGTGAACGACGAGGCCGAGAAGGAGCTCGTCGCGCGGCGGCTCGCGGCCATGCACGAGGCGAAGCGCCGCCTGCAGTCCCCGCGACACGACTGAGGCACACGAACGAGAGGCCGGATCACGGGTGATCCGGCCTCTCGTTCGTGTGCTCACGCCCTACCGCGTGCTACCACCGCAGGGGCAGCGACTCCAGGCCCCACACGCCGCCCCCGTGCTCACGGGAGGGTCCCGCCACCTCGTAGTCCGGGATCTGGCGGTGCCACTCCTCGAGCATGACGGCGAGCTCCTGCCTGGCCAGGTGCGACCCGAGGCAGCGGTGCGGGCCCGCGCCGAACGAGATGTGCCGCGTGACCGCCCGGTCCAGGTCGACGGTCCGGGCTCCCGGGTACGCCGCCTCGTCCCGCCCCGCGGCGGACAGCGGGAACACCGCCATGTCGCCCGCCTTGACCGGGCACCCGGCGAACTCGGCGTCCCGGGTGGCCTTGCGGGCCGTCTGCACGATCGGGTACGCCCGCAGGAGCTCCTCGACCGCGTGCGGGATCACCGCGGTGTCCTCGACGATCCGCCGCCGGTCCTCGGGGTGCGTGGCCAGGTGCAGCAGCGCGTAGCTGGACTGGCTGGCCACGGTGTCGAGGCCCGCCATGAACAGCAGCAGCAGGCAGTTCAGCACGTCCTGGTCGGAGGCGGGCTCACCGTCGATCTTCCAGCCGACGGCGGCGCTCACCACGTCCTGCGCGTCGGGGTCCGGGTTCGCGCGGCGCTCGGCGACCAGCCCGGCGAAGTACTGCGTGACCGCGCCCATGCCGGCCATGCGCACACTCCGGTCCGGGTCGGACTCGTTGTTCTGGTGGAGGATCATGTCCTCCCACTTCAGGAACTCGGGGAGCTTCTCCCGGGGCATGCCCATGATCTGCAGGAAGATCGTGGACGGGAAGACCCGGGCGAAGTCCGTCACGAAGTCGCACTCGCCGCGCCCCCGCAGCTCCTCGACCAGGCTCGCCGCGAGCTCGTGCTGCGCCGCGGCCATCGCCTTGGTGCGCCCCGGCGAGAAGTAGCCGCCCAACACCTTGCGCCACTTGGTGTGCTCGGGCGGGTCGAGCATGACCGGGATCCACTTGTACTGCGGGTTCGGCTCCGTCGCGACGATCACCGAGCTGGACCAGAGGTCGGGTTGCTGGAGTCCGGCGAGGATCGTCTCCTGGTCGGTGAAGATCAGGTAGCCGCCCGCCTCCTCACTCCTGGCGGCGGGCCGGGCGGTGTCCTGGATCCCGTCCATCCGCCCGAACAGCGCGTGCGCCGGAACGGGCGGGGGGGTCATCACGTGGTCGACTACCGGGCAGGTGGTGGGTTGCGTGTTCGTCATCCACGACTCCTCGTCGAGTTCCGGGTGGTGTCACAGCTGCGCACGATGCCTGGACTCTAGGACCGACCCGGGGAGTTTGGTAGTCCCAATTCGGTCGACAGCAGGTCGATGCACCGACTTCAGGCCGACGGGTACCCATTAAGAAGCCTCATTTGCTACCGTTGCCTCAGGGCGCCGCAGCTCCGAGGGGCCCGTCCCGAACGAGGAGGATGGACGCCGATGGTCGCCACAGTGGGACTCCTGGGCCCCGGTCGGATCGGCGAGCCGATGGTGGAGCGCCTGCTGGCGGCAGGCCACGACGTCACGGTCCATGCGCGACGGGCCGAGGTCCGTGACCGCCTGGCCGCGCGCGGGGCCCGCCCCACCGACACCGCGGTCGAGGTCGCCGAGGCGGACGTCGTCGTCAGCTGTCTCTACGACGACGCGCAGCTCCGCGAGGTCGCCGCCCCGGTGGTCGCCGCGATGCGGCCCGACACCGTGTTCGTCTCCCACACCACGGGGACCCCGCGCGTGCTGGACGAGCTCGCCGCGCTCGGGCGGGCCGGCGTCGTCGACGCCCCCTTCAGCGGTACCGCGGAGGACGTGTGTGCCCGCTCCCTCACCGTGTACCTGGGCGGGAGCGCCGACGACACCGCCACCGCCCGACGGGTGCTCGCCGCCTACGCGGACCCGATCCTGCCCACGGGGGCGCGCGGCACGGCCCTGCGCACCAAGCTGTTGAACAACCTGCTGTTCGGCGCGATCAGCAGGCTGACCCTGGCGGCCGTCGAGGCAGGCCGGGAGCTGGGCATCGACGAGGCCGCGCTCCTGGCGGCGCTGCGGGCCGGGAGCGGCGG
>NZ_JACBXB010000538.1 GCF_013870575.1 Pseudonocardia pini | reverse complement strand
GGCGGTCTTGCGGTCCACGCCCGCCTGGGCGCTGGAGGCCGGACTGCCGACGTCGGCGAGCGCGGCGAGGACCTCCTTGCTGGTCCTGCCGATCAGCTTGGCGAGTGCGTGCACTCGCAGCTTCTCGGGCAGATCCGACACGGAGAACGGCCCGCCGGTACCACCGGCGGGCGCATCGTTGATCGACATTCAGCTCCTTCGCCCCCGGGCGCCCCGGATGAGGGCGGCCGCGCAGGGGCCTTACGCGTTCTCCCGTCCCGCGGTGCGGGACGGGCAATCCTGGTCGCTCGGCGTACTCGGCGACGTGATCCTCGAGATGTCGGCCCGTCGTGGGCCGGCGATGGCACCGCTCCGCGGTGGTCAGGCCCGGGTGGTGACCCGGCCGGGACCGAGCGGATCGGCGAGGCGGCCCCGGTCGTCGAGCAGGCCCTGCGCCATCCGGGTCGCCTTCGCGGGCACCGGCGGCTTCAGCCCTGCGACAACGTCGAGTGCGCCCAACACGTCGTCGGGTCGAACAGCGGGTGTCGTCTGCCGTACGACCGCCGTCAGTATCGCACAGTCTGGCCCGGAGGCGGCCGCATCCGGTGTGACACCGGTCGGCGAGTCCGCCGCCACCTCGGCCCACGCGACCGCGGCGCGGACGTCGATCTGCCGCTTGCCCGAGGGCATGATCCGGTCCACGACCAGGGAGTCCTTCGCCAGCAGCCCGTCGACCGCCGCCCGCAGACCGGCCTCGGAGACACCCGGGAGCTCGATCCGCCAGAGGCTCGCATCCACCCGGTCGGCGAGCGCCGGGGGTTCGGCGACGACGGCCTCGAGGAGGTCCAGCCCGTCCGGGAGCACCGCGTCCAGGGCCGTCCGGACCACCTCGGGCTCGACCTCCCGGGTGAGCCCGATCTCGAAGTACTCGGCCTCGCTCGCCGTGCCGGTCGGCGCGGCGCCGATCCAGGAGATCCGCGGGTGCGGCGAGAACCCGTGCGAGTGCGACACCGGGACCCCGGAACGCCGCACCGCCCGCTCGACGCTGCGCGCCACGTCCCGGTGCGAGAGGAACCGCAGCCGCCCGCGCTTGGCGAAGCGCACCCGGATGCGCTGCACCGTCGGCGGAGCGGGGTTCGCGGCCTCCCCGGGACGCACACGTGCCATGGCCCCAGCCTCCCACAGGGCCGGACGGGCTACTCGGGGGCGGGGCGCTCGGGTTCCAGGACGAGCAGGGTCTCCCCCGCCGGACGGAAGCCCGCGCGGCGGTAGAAGGCCGTGCTGCGCGCGGTGGGCGCGAGGATCAGCCTGCGGTAGCGACGCTCCCGGGCGTGGTCGATCACGGCCTCCAGCAGGGCGCGCGGCACCCCGCGGTCCGCGAACGCCGCGAGCACGAAGGCGTTCCCCACCTGCCCGACGCTCGCCGCCCGCGTCCCGGGCCGGGGCATCGGGACGATCTCGACGACGTTGATCGACCCGATCGGCGTCCACCCCGCCCGTTCACTGCCGATCTCGGCCAGCCAGAACGTCCGCCGCGGCTGCTCCGTGCGCGCCCACTGGGCGAACGAGGCCTCGAAGGAGCCGTCCGTCACCGGGCGGCCCGAACGCTCCTCCGCCCACGCACGACGGAGCCGGGCGAGGGCCTCCACGTCGCGTTCGTCCGCGATCCGGACCACGGTCTCGCGGGTCCCCGCCGACGAGGGTGCAGGCGGGGCGGCGGATTCCTCAGGCACCCAGCTCCCGCCCGACCGGGTTGAGCACCGTCAGCGGGATCAGGGTGGTCCCGCTCGGTCCGACCTCGATGTCCGTGCCCGTCGACGGGCAGACGCCGCAGTCGAAGCACGGGGTCCAGCGGCAGTCGTCCTGCTCCCGCTCGCTCAGCGCGTCCTGCCAGTCGGTCCACAGCCAGTCCCGCTCGAGACCGGAGTCGAGGTGGTCCCAGGGCAGGATCTCGCTCTCGCCGCGCTCGCGGGTGGTGAACCAGTCCAGCGAGACGCCGAGGGGCTCCAGCTCGGCCGCCGCCGCGGAGACCCAGCGGTCGTAGGAGAAGTGCTCCGACCAGCCGTCGAACCGGCCGCCCTCGCGCCAGACGCGCTCGATCACGGCGCCGACCCGGCGGTCGCCCCGGGCGAGCAGGCCTTCGATCAGCGACGGCTGGCCGTCGTGGTAGCGCATGCCGATGTTCTTGCCCAGCTTGCGGTTGCTGTTGACGGCCTCGCGCAGCTTGCGCAGCCGGGCGTCGACGACGTCCGGATGGGCCTGGGCGGCCCACTGGAACGGCGTGTGGGGCTTGGGGACGAACCCGCCGATGGAGATCGTGCAGCGGACGTCGTTGCGGCCGCTCGCGGCCCGGCCCGCCTGGATGACCCGGTGCGCCATGCCCGCGATCTCGAGGACGTCCTCGTCCTCCTCCGTGGGCAGCCCGCACATGAAGTAGAGCTTGACCTGCCGCCAGCCCTGGGCGAACGCCTCGGAGACGGTGCGGATCAGGTCCTCCTCCGACACCATCTTGTTGATCACCTTGCGGATCCGCTCGGACCCGCCCTCGGGGGCGAAGGTCAGCCCGGAGCGGCGGCCGTTGCGGCTGATCTCGTTCGCGAGGTCGATGTTGAAGGCGTCGACGCGGGTGCTCGGCAGCGAGAGCGAGGTGTTGGTGCCCTCGTAGCGGTCGGCGAGGCCCTTCGTGATGTCCGCGATCTCCGAGTGGTCCGCGCTGCTCAGCGACAGGAGCCCCACCTCGTCGAACCCCGAGGACCGGACGGCGGAGTCGACCATCGCGCCGATCCCCTCCAGCGACCGCTCCCGCACCGGCCGGGTGATCATCCCGGCCTGGCAGAACCGGCAGCCGCGGGTGCATCCGCGGAAGATCTCCACGCTCGCACGCTCGTGCACGGTCTCGGCCAGCGGGACCAGCGGCGCCTTCGGGTAGGGCCACTCGTCGAGGTCGGTGGTGGTGCGCTTCTGCACCGTGGCCGGAGCGCCGTCGACCGGCGTGACCCCGGTGATCTCCGTGTCGTAGGAGACCTCGTACAGCGCCGGGACGTAGCACCCGGCGGTGTTCGCCAGCCGTCGGAGCAGCTCTCGACGGTCGGTCCCGGAGGTCTTCCACTCCCGGACGACGTCGGTGATGTCCCCGACGACCTCCTCGCCGTCGCCGAGCACGGCGACGTCGACGAAGTCCGCGATCGGCTCCGGGTTGAAGGCCGCGTGCCCGCCTGCGACGACGACGGGGTGCGACTCGTCCCGGTCCCGCGCGTGCAGCGGGATCCCGGCCAGGTCCAGGGTGGTAAGCAGGTTGGTGTAGCCCAGCTCGGTGGAGAAGGACACGCCGAGCAGGTCGAAGGCGCCGACCGGATGGTGCTGGTCCACGGTGAACGAGGGCACCCCGTGCTCCCGCATGAGGGCCTCGAGGTCCGGCCAGACGGCGTAGCAGCGCTCGGCCAGCGCGTCGGCCCGCTCGTTGAGGACCTCGTACAGGATCATGACGCCCTGGTTGGGCAGCCCGACCTCGTACGCGTCGGGGTACATCAACGCCCAGTGGACCGCGGCGGCGTCCCACGGCTTGGCCTGCGCGTTCAGCTCACCGCCGACGTACTGCACCGGCTTCGAGACGCGCGGCAGCAGTGGTTCGAGGGCAGGGAAGACGGACGCGGGGCTCACGCGGACCCAGGGTAGCCCCGCGCTCTCCCGGCCGAGCACACGGTTCCCGCACACGGTTTCGCACACGCCGGCCCGCGAGCCTTCGCGGCGCCGACGAAGGAGGAACCATGACCACCCCCACCACCGACCCCATCCGCACCATCGGACCCAAGCACCGCGCCCTCTGGGCCTCCGGCGACTACGGGGTCGTGGCCGCCGACCTGATCCCCGCCCTCGGGCCCACCTGCGTGCGCGTCCCGGTCGTC
>NZ_JACBXB010000537.1 GCF_013870575.1 Pseudonocardia pini | reverse complement strand
ATGGCGACCATCGCCGCTCACAGCGTCAGGGGTGGGCGGGTGGTTCCGCCTCCACCGGTGGGCCCGCCTCGACGGGCTCGTGCGCGGTCAGGGCGGCGTAGGCACGGTTCTCGTGCTGCGCCACCCGCACGAGGAAGCCCACGAACAGCAGCACCGCGAGGACGTAGAAGATCCACACCCCGACCGAGTAGCCGCCGAAGGTGAAGACGACGCTCGCGCCGTCGTACGTGTCGATCGGGCTCATGCCTTGATCCCTTCCGGAACGGCGCCGTTGGTCGCGGAGCCGTTGGTCTTCGCCTTCATCGCGGTGACGGGCATGCCCTCCGGGTACGGCGTGGCGGGCACCTCGGAGAGGTCGAGGCCCGCGGCCTCCACCTCCGGCGGGGTGCGCAGCATCTTCGCCCGCTTGAGCAGCCACGAGATCCCGAAGCCCGGGACGAACCCGAGCGCCGCGAACACCACGAGCCCGACGAGCTGGCCCCACAGGCTGACCGGCGGGTTGCCGTCCGTGTTCGGGTAGCCGCCGACGAAGATCCCCGCCATGATCAGCGAGAACGCACCCGCGCCACCGTGCACGGCGACCGCGCCCACGACGTCGTCGATCCTGAACCGGTCGAGCAGCTTGCCGATGTAGGGCACGCCCGCACCGCCGACCAGGGCGATCACGAACGCGAGCGCCGGGTGGTAGACGTCCATCCCGGCCGCCACCGAGATGACGCCCGCCAGCGCACCGGAGATCGTCCAGAAGGGCTCGCCCCGCGAGGTGAGGTAGGCGCCGATGATGCCGCCCGCGAGACCCATCAACGTGTTGAACGCGAAGGCGGACAACGTCGTCGGGCTGGCGTAGATCGTGGTGTAGCCGTCTCCGGAGTAGATGACGCAGCCCATCAGGAAGCCGAAGAAGCCCACGAAGATCAGCATCAGGCCCAGCATCGTCATCGGCAGGTTGTGCGGGCGGATCATCTGCGGGGTGCCGTCCGCGGCGTACTTCCCGATGCGCGGGCCGAGGTTGATCAGCACACCCAGCGTGAACGTCCCCGCGATGAGGTGGACGCAGCCCGCGGCGCCGACGTCGTGGAAGCCGAGCTGGGTCAGCATCCAGCCGGAGCCGTGCCAGCCCCAGGCCGCGCCGATGATCCAGACGACCGAGCCGAGGATCGTGGCCAGGATCAGGAAGGCGCTGGTCCGGATCCGCTCGAGCACCGCGCCGGACATGATCGAACCGGTGGTCGCGGCGAACAGCGCGAACGCGCCCCAGAAGATCCCGCTCGCCGAGTCCTCGATGTTCGGGCCCATGTTCTCGCTCCACGGGAGCGCGGCGACCGCGGCGTCGCTCATCTCGAACCAGCCGCTGGGCATGGAGTTGTAGAGGAACCACCCCACGAAGTAGAACGACGCGACCACGACCGCGAACGCGAGCAGGTTCTTGATCGCGGTGGCCAGGACGTTCTTCGACCGCGACGCACCCGACTCGTACGCGAGGAACCCCGCGTGGATCAGGATCATCAGGGCGATGGACATCCAGTAGAAGAACTCGTTGTTGACCGCGTTCACGGTCTCGAGAGCGGACTCGACTTCGGGCGGCACGGGACCTCCATCAGGGGCGGGAGCGCGCCGATCGTAGGGTCGTGCAACGTTTGTCCGGGTTACGGCCGTGTGCACGAATCATTCAGACATGTGTCGTCTCGTCCCACTCGATGTGGTGTCGGTGCAGCCAGTCGGGCGAGACGCCGCCCTTCGCGCTCATCCGGCGCAGCATCATCGGCATGAACGTGTCGCGGAACACCCGGCCGACGGGCCCCGCCGCCTTCTGACTGCTCCCCCGCCTGCCCGCGACGACGACCGCCTCGACCCGTTCCCGCCGCAGCCCCTCGAAGGCGGTGAACGCGCGGTCCACGGGCAGGTCGCGCAGACACTTCGCCAGCACGACCGCGTCCTCGATCGCCATCGCCGCGCCCTGGCCCGCGGCGGGCGACGTCGCGTGCGCGGCGTCCCCGATCACGATCATCCGGTCCCGGTGCCAGGTCGGGACGCGCGGGATGTCGAACGTGGCCCACCCGAACAGCGGACCCGGCGCCGCGCGGACGATGTCACAGGCCGGGGAACGGTCCGGCGCGAGCAGCTCGAGCAGCCACGACCGCCAGTCCGCGTCGGTCATCGCGGACAGCACCCCCGGACCGGGCTCGTCCCGACGCGGCGGGTTGGCGAACCAGCCGACACCGCCGTCGGGCGTGGCCGACCACCCGAAGAAGCAGCGCTTCCCGAACATCATCTGGAACTCGTCCGACGGTGTGTCCAGCGGGAAGTCGGGGACGAAGCCGCCGACGTTGAGCACCGGGACGTACCGGACCGGCGGCGCCCCCGGATCGATGACCGCGCGCACCCGGGAACGGATGCCGTCGCAGCCGATCAGGAGGTCCCCCTCGGCGGTGCCGCCGTCCGCGAACTCCGCCCGCACCCGGTCGCCGATCCGGGTCGCCCCGGTCAGTCGCTTGTCGAGCCGGATCTCCGCACCCCGGGACACGGCCTCGTCCCGCAGCGCGCGGTACAGGTCGGAGCGGGACATGAGGTGGCTGACCGTGCCGTCCGGCAGCGGCTCGCCCATGCTCATCACGCCGAGCTCCTTGCCGGTGCCGGAGAAGAAGCGCATCCGCCGGGTGGGGAACCCCAGCCCCGCGACGACGTGGTGCGCGTCCACCGCCCGCAGTGCGTCCATGCCGTTGACCTGCAGGGTCAACCACGAGCCACGCTCGTCCGCGAGGTCGGCGTCCCCCTCGTAGACCTCCGCGTGCAGGCCCGCCCGCTGCAGGGCCATGGCCAGGACCGGGCCGGCCACCCCCGCGCCGATCACCAGAGCCGTCGTCATCTCGTATCCTCACTCGGAGCGCCAAGTATCTCGTTTTCACGAGTCTCTTGGCAGAACGAGATACTTGTCAAGGGGAGACACATGTCCGACCGCGAGCGGATCATGGAGTCGCTGGTGCGGTTCATCGCCTCCGTGGTGCTGCACAACCACGCCGTGGCCCAGCAGCTCGGCCTGGGCCCCACGGACTCCCAGTTCATGACCCTTCTCGACGTCCACGGCCCGCTCACCCCGGGCAGGCTCGCCGAGCTGTCCGGCCTGACCTCCGGCACGGTGACCGGGGTGATCGACCGGCTCGAGAAGGCCGGGTTCGTGCGGCGCGACCGGGACACCGAGGACCGCCGGAAGGTGATCGTGCGGCGGGACACCACCGCCGTGGAGCAGCGGATGCACCCGGCCTACGCCGAGCACGGCCAGTCGGTGCAGAAGCTCCTGGACCGACGCAGCCCGGAGGAGCTGGCGGTCATCGCCGCCTTCCTCCGGGACCTCAACGCCTGAGCGGTCGACCCTTCGGGCGGGCCCGTTCCTCGTCTCCCGCCGTGCGCTGCCGCGGGATCTCGACCTCCTCGGGGAACGGCAGCTGTTCGACCCCCGGGTCGTTCGGGCTGCGGTAGTACGAGCGGACCCAGCTCACCGCCCGCCAGTAGCCGGGGACGCGCATCGCGACCACCTCCTCCGTCTCTCAGTGCAGCACGCCGCACCGACAGAAACCGCTCAGCGGGCAGGTGGACCGGTGGTGCTGCGCACGACCAGCCGGGTCGGGAGGTCGAGGTCGGGCGTGCCCCGCAGGGTCCCGTCGAGCGCCTCCAGCAGCAGGGCGGCGGCGCGTTCGCCCTGCTCACGGGCCGGTTGGGCGATGGTGGTGAGGTCGGCGTACTCGGCCACGGACTGGTCGTCGAACCCGACGACGGACATCCGGCCGGGCACGTCGACGCCCGCTCGGCGCAGGGTCCGCAGGGCGCCGAGGGCCATCTCGTCGGACATCGCGAACAGGGCGGTGGGGAGCCGGTGCCCGCCGAGCAGGCGTTC